>JBKBSS010000128.1:0-8650 GCA_046291385.1 Emticicia sp.
TGGCAGCAGCGGCCGAAGGCGACGAACTTGCTCTTCAAGTTTTCGCCGAAGTGGGCGAAATGTTGGGCAATGCTTTGGTTTCGATGAGTAGAATCCTTGATATTACTACAATCTTAGTGGGTGGTGGACTTTCGGCATCATTTGATTATATCATGCCTGCTATCAATAAGCAATTGGAATATTGGCTAACGCCTTATTACCTCAAAACGCTTGTTATCAAAAAAGCGACACTTGGAAATGACGCTGGGCTTTTGGGTGCAGCAAGTTTGTGTTTCTAAAATAGAATACATATATTTCTGAAAAAAGGTTGATTATCAGATTGATAGTTAACCTTTTTTTATGCTCAGCGAAATAGTACATGATAATTTTGCAAAATAGTAAAATTCATTGCCGTCTGCTTTAGCTGACGGTCACTGATGATTAAGACAAAATCGGCTTTAGCCAAATAAAATTAGTGTTAGTTTTGGCTAAAGCCGATTTGTATTGATGTAATATTAACCGTCAGCTAAAGCAGACGGCAATGAAATGGAAACTGTCATGTAGAATTGCACAACGATTAAAATTGTTTTTATCCTCAAATTCAACCAAAACTCTACAAACTAAACTATGGAAATCACTCATGCAATTTCAGATGCCGTGCTTACGCTTACTGGCATTTATGTATTTTTTCAATATCTACGAAAACTCGAATTTAACACTTGCTTACTTTGGGAAGCCTTTGTACTTTCAATTACGGCAGCGGCTTTTTTCGGAGTTATCCGATTTTTGGGTTATGAACCTGCAAAAACAGTTTCGGAGTTTTTTCAACATTTGGCAGGAACAGCAGGGGCTTTTTGCTTGGTTTATGCGGCTTTTTTATTAGTTCAGCGAAAAAATGCTCCTCAAAATACTACTTATATTGTGCTGGCTTTAGGTTTTGTAGCCTTCGGAATTGTGCAGTTTACTGATAATCAAAAAGTCTTGCAGATAGTGTCAATGGTTGCGATTCCGTTAGTTTTAGTAATCGGTATTTTTGGACTTATCAAAGGTCGGACGGCTGTTGGTTCGTGGCTTATTTTGGGAGTTTTGGCATTGGTTTTGGCTACTTATAACAAAAATTTTATGCCTAATACCATTCTCGACCCAACCGATGTTTATCATTATTTGGTAGCTATTAGCTTATTTTGCTTCGGAAGGGCTGCTCGCCATCAAATGGCTTGAATTGCATTTCTTAATAATAGCTATATATCATAACGGCGGACCGTACTGATAACACTGATTTTATTGATTTTCACTGATTTTTTGTTTATCAGTGAAAATCAGCCCCATCTGTGTCATCAGTGTTCGATTTTTTTAATTAAAATTCCACAAAACTACTCAATCACTTTCGGTACTTGAAAATACTCTCCGTTTTGGCTTGGAGCATTTTTCAAACCTTTATCTCTCGGTAAAGCATTTTTAGCAATATCTTCTCTGAAAACATTTACTTCCTCGCTCATGTGCGTCAGTGGCTCTATGTTCGTAGTGTCGAGTTCTTTGAGTTGGTCCATCCAGTTCAAGATTTTCGATAAATCATCAACCATCTTTTCGCTTTCCTGCTCGCTTAGTTCCAAACGGGCAAGATGTGCCATTTTCTCAACTGTTTTTTGGTCTATTTTCATTTTTTTATTTATGTTCAAAGTAGCAAAGGCACATAGTAAACTTTACTTTGCCGCTTTGTGCCGTGCGACGGTCGCCTTTGTACCTAAATTTTTTCTTAGTCTCTAAATTTATTTAATGTAGGCTGAATCACATCATACACTTGCTTTTTCAAGTCGTCAATGTCAGTTTTTGTTTTGCCTGTTGTTTCGATTGGCTTATGCACGATTACTCTAATTTTATGCCATAAGAATAACGTTTCGGGCATTACTTTGTAATTATCCAACAACGAAATCGGTACAATCGGCACTTCCTTTTCAATGGCCATCGAAAAAGCTCCATCTTTAAAAGGCTGTATCATTTCGGGAAAATTGGTCGAAAAAATACCTCCTTCGGGGAAAATCATAATACTTCGCCCCGATTTTAGTGCTTTTATCGAACGAGTCAATGCTTTTATTCGACTATTTTTTACTGTTCTATCTACCTGAATATGAAGTTTTGTAAACATATATCCAAACAACGGCACTTTCTTGACCGAACTTTTGCCCATAAACGCAAAATAGTTTTTCACGACCACGCCCATTATCGCAATATCGAGATAACTAAAATGATTGGCACAAAAAACATAAGCACGTTTTGGGTCGAGTTCGGTTTCGTAAGTGACTTTTACAGGTTGCCCAATCACGAAAAAGAAAATCTTTCCCCAAATACGGTTACAATAATGGGCAATTGGTTTCCATTGTTCTTTTTGCAAGCAAACATAAACAACAGGAAAAAGCAATAAAAACACTACCATAAACCAAAACGCACACCAAACTGTATATATCCAAGAAAATATCTTCATAAAAGCACAGCCCCCAAACCCCGATGGGGGCTTTTTTATCTATATATCAAAAACTATCGACTTGTGGTCTATTGACTATCGTCTATTTACTTTATCTCACTGCGTAAATCGACTGGTTTTGAGTTTTTACGCATTTTGATGTTGAGTGTTTCAACCAAAAACGAGAAAGCCATTGAGAAATAAACGTAGCCTTTTGGTACGTGAACTTTGAAAGCCTCAGCCACGAGCAATGTACCAATCATTACCAAGAACGATAAAGCCAACATTTTGATAGTCGGGTGACGCTCCACAAACTCGCCTACACTTCCTGCAAAAGCCAACATTGCAAAGGTAGAAAGAACAACCGAAACCGCCATCACAACAATATTATCTGTCATACCGATGGCCGTAATAATTGAGTCGATAGAGAAGACAATATTAATAATTGCAATATCAAAAATGGCTTTTGATAACTTTGAAGCTGTTTTTTTACCACTAATATTCTCTTCGTGACCTTCGAGTTTTTGGTGAATCTCAGAAGTTGACTTATATAATAAGAAAAGCCCACCAATCAATAAAATAATATCTTTGCCACTAAAGCCTACATCAACAGGCAATCCTAAATCTTTTAGGTTAAATAAGTCAGTTTGGAGACCCAAAATCCAACCCAACACAAATAATAAAGCAATGCGAATGGCCATTGCCATCATTAAACCAATACTACGTGCTTTCTTTTGTTCAAGGTGTGGAAGTTTCGAGGCGATAATCGAAACGAAAATGATATTATCAACACCCAATACTATTTCTAAAAGCGTTAAACTTAGAATACTTGTTAAAGCTGCTGTTGTAAAAATTTGTTCCATTTCAGGTTTAGTTTTATTTGTTTGCGGAGCGAAATTAGGCTTTTTCGATGTTTCCGCCAAATTCAATAATGATAAACGGAAAATTTCAAGTAAACTACGCTTGAGATTTCTTGATGAATTTCAGAAAGGAATACACTTTCTTTAGATATTTCGACCCAAAAACTACTCAAAAATGGGCATTTTTTTACTTCAAATTATCAGTATTTTATTTTCTTGTAAGCACTGGAATAAAAATAAACATCATTTTGATTGTTTGTAAAACGCTGATATTCAGTATTTTAAAATTCGTAAATCGTACCTCGTAATTCGTCCTTCCACTTAGAATTATTCTCATTACAAGACCAAAATCACAAAATAGTATTATAATTTAACTGAATTTTAGTTGATGAAACTTAATAAAGTACCTACTTTTGTTATATACAATCTATCATATTTTTGACTTTTAATGAAACTCTCTAAAGAATTACTAACCAACAGTTCTACACTCCAATTGCCTGAAAAAGTACTCCAATTTGGTACGGGGGTTTTACTTCGTGGATTGTGCGACTATTTTATTGACAAAGCCAATAAACAAGGAGTTTTTAATGGCAGAATAGTGGTTGTAAAATCAACCGATTCGGGTGGTGCTGATGCTTTTGCCGAACAAGATAATCTTTATACGATTTGTGTACGTGGGCTTGAAAAAGGCGTAGCAACCGAAGAAAACATCATCAGTTCGGCTATTAGTAGAGTACTTTCTGCCCAATCTCAATGGAATGAAATTCTTGAAACAGCTAAAAATCCTGCTATTTCGGTAGTTATTTCAAACACTACTGAAGTTGGTTTGCAATATGTAGAAGAGAGTATTAGTCAATCGCCGCCTGCGTCGTTTCCTGCGAAACTTACGGCGTGGTTATATCAGCGTTTTGAAAATAAACAAGATGGTGTTGTAATTATCCCGACTGAATTAATCGTTGGCAATGGCGATATTTTGAAAGATTTAGTTTTCAAAGTTGCCGCTTTTAATGAGCTTCCTGCAAATTTTATTGAATGGCTTAAAACCGAAAATTCATTCTGTAATTCGTTGGTTGATAGAATTGTTCCTGGAAAACCAAAAGGTGAAGCCTTGGCCGAAATTCAAGAAAAACTCGGTTATCAAGATGAACTTTTGGCAGTAGCCGAAACTTATAGACTTTGGGCGATTCAAGGTGATGAAAAAGTAGAAGAAGTTTTGACTTTTGCTCAAATCGACGAAGGTGTAAAAATTGCCAAAAACATTGAGCAATTCCGTGAGCTAAAGCTTCGTATGCTCAATGGTACGCATACACTCATGTGCGGAATGGCTTTTCTTTCTGGTTTCCAAACGGTGAAAGAAGCACTGGCCGATGATATGACCGAAAAGTTTATCACAAACTTGATGATGTCGGAAATTGCTCCAGCGATTCCGTATAAAATAGATGCAAAAGTGGCACAACGCTACGGCCGTGATGTTTTGGATAGATTCAGAAATCCGTATCTCGACCACCAATGGATTAGCATCACGCTGCAATACACCATGAAAATGCAGATGCGTAATATTCCATTATTGTTGAATTATTATAAAGAATTTAGTACCGTTCCGCAATATTTTACTCGTGGTTTTGCCGCTTATATTTTATTTATGAAGGCTGTAAAAGAAGAAAATGGTAAATATTTCGGCGAAAAAGAAGGCGTTCTTTACCCAATCCAATGCGATTCGGCAAAATATTTTTATGAAACATGGCAAAACCATAAAGCGAATGAAGTAGTTGATGCAGTTTTGGGAAATGAGCAACTTTGGGGAAGCGACCTCCGCAAACTCAAAGGTTTTGAAGAAAACGTAACTACGCATTTATCAAATATGATGGCAATCGGTGTGCGTGAAGTAGCTGCGGCATTGAATGTTTATGCGTAAACCCCTCCGCCCCTAAAGGGGAACTAAAGTAAAAACTCTCCAAAAACATTAATTTTTGGAGCGTTTTTACTTTAATTGCCTCCTGCTTTAGTTGGAGGAATAATAAAGAGTATTATTTCAACCCTTTAATAATATTTAAAGCATTACCCACAATTTCAGTAACTTTTGCCCAATCTTTTGCGGCTAACACATCTTTCGGTACTAATTGTGAGCCAATCCCTACGGCGGTAGTTCCTGCTCCAAACCATAATTTTAGACTTTCTTCGGTTGGTGAAACTCCGCCCGTGACCATAATTTGCACATCAGGCATTGGGCCGCTTTTGAGAGCTTTTACAAAACCCGCTCCCAAAACATCGCCTGGGAAGATTTTGATAAATTCGGCACCAGCTACACGAGCATTATAAATCTCGGTAACGGTCATTACACCTGGCATCCACGGAATACCTGCTGCTTGACAAACTTTACCAACTTCGGGGTTCATCACTGGAGCTACAATAAAATTTGTGCCTGCATCAATAAACTTTTGTGCCGTAGCAGCATCGTAAATCGTGCCGATTCCCAAAATCATTTCGGGCATTTCGGTTTCTGCGATTTTTACGAGTTCCACAAAATTATTGTATGAGTTTTCGGTACGGTTCGTAAACTCAAAAACTTTCACACCTGCGGCATAACACGCACGCAAAACGCCCAAACACAATTCTAAATCATTGTGTGTAAAAAGCGGCACTAAACCCGTTGCCGAAACCTGTGCCAAGGTTGTATTTTTATCAAAATTTGCCATTGATTAGATTCGAGATATTAGATTTGAGAAACGAGATAAAATACTTATATCAAGCATTTTATATGTAAAATCAAATATGAAAAATAAAAAAATATTGACTGTTGACCATCGACTATAAACTTCTCATCTTCTCAATCTTCCAGATTTATCCCCGCTCATTACGGCTTCTACTTCTGGTACAGTTACTAAATTTTGGTCGCCTTCGATGGTGTGTTTTAGTGCTGCGGCAGCCGTTCCGAATCTCAATGATTGTAAATCATTTTTCAGTACAACTTGTCCGTAGATAAAACCGCCCAAGAAAGCATCACCCGTTCCGATTCGGTCAACAATGTGTGTAATATCTTGATAATCAGTCTCTATCAGTTCTTCGCCATTCCACATTTTAGCCGAATATTGATTATGCGACGCACTCACTTGAATACGGTCAGTATCAATTACTTTCTTGATGGTCGGATAAGCCTCCATCAACATTTTACAAGCCTCCACAAATTTACCTTTTTCGGCGGTTACTTGCAGACTAAAAATCTCTTCAATATTTTTGCGACTTGCCAAAATAATATCTGAATAAGAAGCCAATTCGGGTAAAATTTCTTGTGGAGTTTTACCATATTTCCACAAATTACTGCGGTAATAAATATCCGATGAAACCGTAATCCCCAGTTTTTTCGCAGCCTTCACGGCAGCCAAACAAGCTTTTGCCGCACCTTCCGAAATCGCTGGCGTAATTCCGCACCAGTGAAACCAATCTGCACCTGCTAATATTTTCTCCCAATCAAAATGGTCGGGATTGATATTTGCAAAAGCCGAATCGGCACGGTCATATACTATCTGACTGGCACGCATTACTGCACCCGTTTCCAAGAAAAACACCCCTACTCTATCGCCTTCTAAAACCACGTGAGCATCATCAACTCCCAAAAATCTTAGAAATGCCTTTGCTTTTTGCCCCATCAAGTTATTCGGAAAAGCTGTTACGTGAGTAGCTTCAAAACCAAATTTCACGAGCGATGCACCAACATTCATTTCTGTACCACCGAAAGTAGCATTGAACGAAGTTGCTTGTTCGATTTTCTGAAAATTGGGTGTTGATAAACGGAGAAGTATCTCTCCAAAAGTTACGATTTTTGGCATAAAATTTAATGAGTGAATGAGCGAATGAATGAATTTTGAATGTTTTCAAAAAGCACTCATCTATCTATATGTAACTTTACTATTCAATATTTTTAACTAATAGCTAAAAGCCAATGGCTAAAAGCAAAAGCTACAACGACCTCGTAATTCCAAGTTCCAAACCTCGTAGCTCGGCCAAACCACGCAAACGACCGATGGCGGTATAACCAGGATTTGTTCGTTTGGTAGCGTTTAGGTCATCGAGCATTTTGT
Source organism: Emticicia sp. (assembly GCA_046291385.1). Classification (GTDB taxonomy): domain Bacteria; phylum Bacteroidota; class Bacteroidia; order Cytophagales; family Spirosomataceae; genus Emticicia. The sequence goes on from JBKBSS010000128.1 coordinate 7,380, forward strand.
GTCCGTGGTCGGGGCGGAATGGCAATCTGTAATCTTCACGACCTTCGTTTACTCTTCGTTTTTGCTCCAAAACCAACGCTTTCATCACGCCATACATATCTACATCGCCATCTAAGTGGTCGGCTTCGTGGAAATTTCCTTCGGCGTCACGCTTAGTTGCTCGTAAATGTATGAAATTAATTCTGTCGCCCAAACGCTCGACCATTCCTGCCAAATCATTATCGGCACGCACGCCGTAGCTTCCTGTGCAGAAACAAAGTCCATTAAATTTACTTTCGGCGGCTTGGAGCAATAATTTTGCATCGGTTTCGGTACTCACTACACGTGGCAAGCCCAAAATCGGATACGGTGGGTCGTCGGGGTGAATCGCCAACAATACGCCCGATTGCTCGGCAACTGGTGTAATTTCTTTGAGAAAACTATACAGATTTTGGCGTAATTCTTTATCACCTACATATTTATAAGTATCAAGTGTTTCTCTGAAAGCCTCAATCGTAAAACTTTCTTCGCTTCCTGGCAAGCCCGCAATGATATTTCTGGTTAGACGAGTTACGTCAGCCTCACCCGCACTTTCAAACCATGCTTTTGCTTTGGCAATTTGTGCTTCTGAGTAAGATTTTTCGGCATTTGGTCTTTTCAAAATATACATTTCAAAAGCACAAAACTCGTTCATATCGAAACGCAATGCTTTTGAGCCATCGGTTAGCTCAAAATCTAAATCAGTGCGAGTCCAATCCAAAATCGGCATGAAATTATAGCAAACAGTATCAATGCCACATTCGGCCAAGTTCACAAGGCTTTCTTTATAGTTTTCGATGTATTGTTTATAATTTCCCGAAGCCTTTTTGATGTCTTCATGCACAGGCACACTTTCGACGACCGACCACACCAAACCGCTGCTTTCGATGAGTGATTTACGGGCTTGAATTTCTGATTTTGTCCAAACCTGACCGTTTGGTATATGATGAAGTGCCGATACAATACCAGTTGCCCCAGCTTGTCGAACATCGGATAAACTTACGGGGTCGTTTGGGCCAAACCAACGCCATGTTTGCTCAAGAGCCATATTTTTAAGATTGAAATAAATGATGCACAAAAATATAACTAAGGCGAGAAGTCTCCAACTAATATTTTGTCAGGAACAAATACTTTTTTGACAGTATAGCCCCGCAAACGGTCAAAAACTTGAAATGAGGTTATACAAAACAAATTTTAAATATAACTTTTGCAGGAAAAACAAAAAGTAGTTAATTTTTTTGGGTGAATATTTG
>JBKBSS010000129.1:0-8619 GCA_046291385.1 Emticicia sp.
TGTCATTGTAGGTGCCGAATGAAGGGTGTTTGTTCATTCAATCTATTAAACGTCGATTGAACCGAAAAGTATCAGTTTTTTGAAGAATTTTCTGAAAATAGTATGAAAAATTCAAAAAAATACGGCTATAAGTACAAAATGTATGCCAAAAAAAAAGTTAAATAAAAAATATAGATAACTACTTGATATGGTAGAGAAAAGCATAGATTTTAAAAAAATATCCATTCAACAGGTCTTTGGCACGATTTTAGCTAAATTGTAGTATATTCGCAAAAGATATACACAAATAAATAATAGCGTAAAGAAATACTCAGCTATTATTGTAAAAATATTCAAAAAGGTTCACTCAATAGACTTAAAGTCATCTGATATTATTGGATGACTTTTTACTTTTGTAAAATATTGAAAAAAAACTCCGTAGAGATTTCTCCCCACGAAGCTCTCGAAATCATCAAACAAATGTCAAATTAAAAGGTTCACTCTTTTTAAAATTACATTTTAAGCAACTTCTTTCATTGGACTATTTACTTCAGTACTTGGTAACATTTTGTTCGTATTTGTAGTTCATTGAGTTGCTTTAGCTGCATTCTGACAATAATTGAAACGAAAATGATGTTTTTTGTAAAAAAAGATTTATTTTACATGATTAAAAGATATGAATCCAAAATTTCAGCAATGATAAATTTAAGTGCCAATATTGTCAATGTGTTTGATGGTACTGTTTCGTACGGAACATTAAGTATTAAAAATGGCAGAATCCATCAAATAAATCCTCAAGGAATAGAAAAAGAAGGTGAAAAGTATATCCTCCCTGGTTTAGTAGATGCCCACGTTCATATCGAAAGTTCGATGCTCACCCCCGCACAGTTTGCACGATTAGCAGTTGTACATGGAACGGTTGGAACGGTCTCTGACCCGCACGAAATTGCTAATGTTTTGGGTGTTAAGGGCGTTGAGTTTATGATTGAAGATGGACGACGTGTACCATTCAAATTTTGTTTTGGAGCTCCATCGTGCGTACCTGCAACGGTCTTTGAAACTGCTGGTGCAGAAATCACCGTACAAGATATTGCTCATTTGTTTACTTATAAAGAGGTTGGTTATTTAGCTGAAATGATGAATTTTCCTGGGGTTTTGCACGAAGACCCAATGGTGATGCAAAAAATTGCTTTGGCAAAGGCTTTTAATAAACCAGTCGATGGTCATGCTCCTGGCTTGAGAGGTGCGGCGGCAAAAAAATATATAGAAGCAGGAATCAACACTGACCACGAGTGTTTTACAAAAGGTGAAGCTCTCGAAAAGCTCAAACTTGGCATGAAAATATTGATTCGAGAAGGAAGTGCCGCCAAAAACTTTGAAGAACTGATTCCGTTAGCTGATGAATATTTTGCCAATATGATGTTTTGCTCCGATGATAAACATCCTGATAATTTGGTGGAAGGGCATATTAATCAACTCGTTAAAAGAGCGATTGCCAAAGGAATTGATAGATTTAAAGTGCTTCGGATGGCAACTATCAACCCGATTTTGCATTATCGGATGAATATTGGATTATTGCGAGAAGGCGATTGGGGTGATTTTATTGTGGTCGATAATTTAACAGACTTTAATGTAGAGTCAACCTATATTAACGGGCAGAAAGTAGCCGAAAATGGAGTTTCGTTGATTGAAAACCTACAAAGCGAAGTAATCAATAATTTTGATTGCCAACCAATCGAAGCGAAACAAATTGAAATAGCTGCTCCTGCAAATGTGCAACGAATGCGAGTGATACAAACCATTGATGGTCAGTTGATTACGAATGAAATTTTTGTTGAACCAAAATTGAAAAATGGTTTAGTTGTATCGGATTTAGAAAAAGACATTCTAAAAATAGTGGTTTTGAATCGCTATAAAACCGCTCCGCCCGCCATTGCGTTTATCAATAATTATGGTCTAAAAGAAGGAGCGATTGCATCATCGGTTGGGCATGATTCTCACAATATTATTGCGGTTGGAGTGGATGATTATTCTATTTGTGAAGCCATTAATCTGATTATCCGAGAAAAAGGTGGAGTTGCCGCTGTAAGCAATACAAAACGTGGTGTACTTGGCTTGCCAATTGCTGGTTTGATGAGCAGCGACGACGGCTATAAAATAGCCGAAAGTTATACAATGATTGACCGATTTGTGAAAGAGAAACTCGGTAGCACGCTCATTTCGCCGTTTATGAGTTTATCTTTCATGGCTTTGTTGGTAATTCCAGCCTTAAAACTCAGTGATTTAGGGCTTTTTGATGGAGAAAAGTTTGAGTTTGTAGATTTATTTGAATGAAATTAGTCCACGGTCAATAGTTCATAGACCACAGTAGTAGAGTTAATCTTACCGCTAAGTCAATTTTTATAAGTAATATATAAAAGGTGCGTTTGACCATCATCACCAATCACTTAGCAAAAGAGGTGAGTTTCTGAAACTCACCTCTTTATGGTATTTCAAAACGGCAATTTTCCTAAATCAACATTTCCACCAGTCAAAATAATGCCTATTTTTTTACCAGCAAATCTTTCTTTTTGCTTGAGTAATGCTGCAAATGGAACTGCACACGAAGGCTCAATGACAATCTTTAGGCGTTCCCAAATCAATCGCATGGCGGCAATTATTTCTTCATCGCTTACCACGATAATGTCTTTCACGTACATTCTGATAATTTCCAGCGTTTTATCGCCCAAGCTCGTCATTAAACCATCAGCTATGGTTTTGATGTAAGGTGCTTTTTCAATTTTTCCGCTTTTGAAAGATAAAATTGCATCGGCTGCACCTTCGGGTTCGCCCGCAATTACTTCGGCATCGGGAAGCAAATAATGCGTTGCCAGAGCCGTTCCGCTCAAAAGTCCACCACCGCCAACTGGGGCCATAATTACTTGTAAGTCAGGCACTTCTGCAATCAATTCAACCGTTGCCGTTGCTTGCCCAGCGATTACATCATAATTATTGAATGGATGAACAAACGTTGCTCCCGTTCGGTCAATTACTTGCTGAACCGTCGATTCTCGTGCTTCGAGTGTTGGTTCGCATTCAATTATTTCTCCATTGAGGGCCTTTACACCATTTTTTTTGATGATTGGTGCATTGCTTGGCATTACGATATAGGCTTTCGTTCCGACCGTTTTAGCTGCCAAAGCAATCGCCTGAGCATGATTGCCCGAAGAGTGCGTTGTGATACCTTTTTCTTGCTCTGCCTTCGATAAAGACAAAACGGCATTCATACCGCCACGGGCTTTAAATGCACCAATTTTTTGAAAGTTTTCGCATTTAAAAAATATTTCGCAACCAGCCAGTTCATTAATACTTGTTGAACTCAGCACTGGAGTTTGATGAATAAACGGTTTAATACGTTCGTGAACTTCTTTGATGTCGTTAAGGCTTGGAATATGATTCATACACTTGTGGTACAATTTTTTGAATGGCAAAATTTATCTTACGTAAAAAATATAATCAGTTGTCGGTAAAGCATCTACATGACTTTTGAGTAACAAAACCACTTGCCCTCGATGATACGAAGCGTGTAAAGCCAAATGGCTTAGAATCTGGTTGATTGTACTCGTAAAATATTGACCGCTTGAGTTTTGATAAGCAATTAATTGTTCAAAGTCTTGACTATCAATGATTTTGTTGATGTCGTTATAATTAATTTCCAAGAGTTCGAGCATGATATTTGTCTCAAAAACTTCCCAAACTTTTAGCTCTGTTTTAGCACCGTTTATTCGGTCAAGCCAAATGCGTTGAGTTGCAATTGTGTGCGAAAAAATCTCAACAACACGTTGGGGTATTTCAGAAGCAGAAATCATGCTTTCTAAAACTTTGAGATTTGCCCAGTGTTCGTGTTTAAAAATTTGTTTGAAATATGCTTTCATCAAAAATTCATTGTCTAACAAATTAAAAAGCTGTTGACCGTTGAGCGGAACGCCGCCTGCCATCGACTATGAACTACTTTTATCTTCTCAATTTTTCCACTTCTGCCAAAACTTCGGCAATTCCCTTGAGTGGGATTTTTACCCAAGTTGGGCGATAATTTACTTCATAACCAATCTCATAAACTGCTTTTTCGAGCAAATGAAAGAGTAAAAGATAATTAATTTCGTTATTATCTTTAAACAATGGATGCGGATTCCCGAAAACAGAAAGGTATTCTTCGATATAAGTATCTTTGATGAGTTTATACCAGCGGTCAGCCGCACGTTGCAGTTGAAGTTCATCAATTTCACTGGTTTCAGCCGAATTATAAAGCTTTGCCGAAACAGCATAATGATAAGAGCGAATCATTCCCGCTACATCTTTCAGTGGAGAATGTTTTATTTTTCGTTCAGAAATCGTGCTTTCTGGCTCACCTTCAAAATCAATGATAACCAAATCATTTTCGGTGGCCAAAACTTGCCCCAAATGATAATCGCCGTGAATACGAGTACGGTATGAAAAAAGCGGACGAGTAAGCACTTGGTCAACGAAATCAAGAATTAAGTCTTTGGCTTCCATAAACTTCCATGCCAAAGTTTGGGCTTGTTCGTCGAGGCGTAAATAATTGTCAGTCAGTAAGTTATATCGGCGTTCGAGTAGATTTTCCATTTTTTGGTGTAAAAATCTACGATACTGACGGTCGAAAGGTTCGGCATTGAAAGCATCAGCACCTCGAAGAGCAAAAAGAGCTTTGTGCATTTCGGCAGTTCGATGAGCAAGTAAGGCAACTTTTCCAAAAACGGATTCCTTAATCTGAAAATTTCCATCTACAAAAGCCAGCAAGAAATCATTTAGATAATCGCCCGTCATGCTCCAATCATCTTTTTCGCTTCTAATAACTTCCACTATTACGGCAAACGTAATTTCGGAAGTATCGGCACGTTTCCAAGTGATGCTTCCTGCAAATCTCGGAATATTTCGGAAGTCAGAATGCTGAGTCATAAACTCCACCATTTCAACTTCTGGATTAGTTTCGGTGAAAAGTTTTCGGTAAAGTTTGAGAAAATACTGACCTCCCAGTTGAGGTTGTCCAAATATCATTGCCGAATTTGAAGAATCTACGTTTGGCAAAAACGAATCAATAATATCAGATTCTGCTGTAAATGCTTTTCCATTTAGGAAAACGAGTTTATCATCGTTGATTTGGTTATAAGATTTTTTGTGATAAACACTTGAAAACAAGGCATTTCTGAAGTTTACATCATAGATAGCATCGACCAAATGACCGATTTTATCATCCATGCTGGCTTTGCTCAGAATACCTTTTACTGGAATTTCTTGCGTGCCATTTTCTACAAATGAAAGTGGTAAAAGGTATAATTCGCTGTCGCCTTCTTCGTATTTCGCCTCAAAAGTCATGAAAATAAAATCATCGAAGTGAACAGCATCTCGTACTTTTAATTGCTTAATTTGACGAGCTTTTCCTGCAAACCAGCGGCATTGAGCAATGTATAAGGGTAAAATATTATCTTCTAAAACCGTGTGGACATACTTATCTTTTTCAAAGCCTTCCCATTCAATTGCTAAAACAAATTCGGACATCGTATTTTCGTTTTTTGTTAGGTTTCCGAATTTATGCACTCCCAACTGATTATGCAATGTTTTTGTGGTAAATGTTTTGAATGAAAGACAAAAGCCCTGACTCGTGAATACAAATCAGGGCTTTTGAAGATAAAATTATTCTTATAAAGTGCCATCAAAGACTTTAACGGCTGGCCCGATTAGATGCACATCCGTGAAATCTTCACTAACGGTTCGCCGCCCGAAAGAAACTTGTAAATTTCCACCTTTTGTAATTACATTAATGGGGCTTTTTATGCCATGACGCAAAAAAGCTGATAGGGCAGAGGCCGTAACGCCAGTACCGCACGAATAGGTTTCATCTTCTACGCCACGCTCGTAAGTTCGTACATAAATTGTATCATCGCTCAGGATTTCCACAAAATTTACGTTTGTGCCACCACGAGCCACCCATTCAGCCGAATATCTGATTTTTTTTCCTGCTGAAAACACGTCAAATGTCTCAATATCAGTTATGTATGCTACATAATGTGGCGAACCAGTATTCATAAAATCGTAGGCTTCGTGACGCTCAAGGCTGTGAACTTCGCCCATTTTCAGTGAAATGACTTTTTTATTGGCCTGTGCAGTATGTTCGCCATCAACGGCTATGAATTTAGTGTTTTCCTTAAAAATTCCTAAATCTTCGGCAAAACGAACGGTGCAACGCCCACCGTTTCCGCACATGCTTCCTTCACGGCCATCTGCATTATAATAGACCATTCGGAAGTCGTATTCTGCATCATTTTGCAGTAAAATCAATCCATCGGCACCAATTCCGAATCGGCGGTGGCAAAGATGCTCAATGTATTCTTGGCTTGCAGGAAAACTTCCGTCACGGTTATCAATCATCACGAAATCGTTGCCTGTACCTTGATATTTATAGAATTTTATGTTGTTCATGTTACCTTAAATTAAAGGAGTACTTCGCTCAGAGCGAAGGCTTCCTTAGAAGTCGCTTTTATTACTGATTAACAAAATTTCGATACATTTTAGTTTACAACTCTGGGTATCGGATATAAAAAAAGCCGCTCCAGTGGGGCGGCCTTTTCCTACACAAAATTATGAAAAAGCTATTACTTTTATCTTTAGACAATTTTGAAGGTAAAAAGTCAAGTTTTTGTATAACTTTTTTTCAAAATGTTTTTATTTCTTCTTTAATTCTTTGATACGTGCTGCTTTACCTTGCTTTCCACGTAAGTAGAACAATCTTGCACGACGTACTTTACCATAACGCACTACTTCGATTTTGTCAACGCTCGGTGAAAGAACAGGGAAAATACGCTCTACACCGACACCGTTAGAGATTTTACGTACAGTAAAAGATTCTCCGTTTGTACCAACGTTACGACGTTGAATTACAGTACCAGTGTAAACCTGAATACGTTCTTTATTTCCTTCAACAATTTTAACGAAAACGCTAATTGTATCACCAGCCTTAAACTCAGGCTGTGTTTGTCTCTTGCCAGCAAATTCTGCTTCGACTAACTTAATCAAATCCATTGGTTTGTTATTTACTTGATTATCAAATGTTTATACGTTTAGTGAAGCGGCTGAACCGTACAAAGACCAGCATTCTCCTAATCGGACTGCAAAGTTAATCAATCTTAATCGTAAATCCCAGTCAACGAATAAAATTTTCGTTTGTTGTATTTGTTGTGGCTAAATTAGAAAAAAAATAATTACTCGAAAAATTTTCCCGAAAAATTCATAATTTTTTTTACTCAGCCAACGATTCGCCAGCATACCATCTTTTCTTAAACCAAAAAGCTACATTGACCAATAAAATTAGAGCAGGCACTTCGACCAATGGGCCGATTACGCCCGCAAAGGCTTGTCCGCTATTGATGCCAAAAATACCGATGGCAACTGCAATGGCAAGTTCAAAATTATTGCCAGTTGCGGTAAACGAAATTGCCGTGTTTTTTGAATAATCTGCTCCGAGTTTTTTGCCAAGAAAAAAACTTACGACAAACATTATCAAGAAATAAATGACCAAAGGCACTGCAATTTTGAGTACATCGAAAGGAATTTGCACGATTAACTCACCTTTTAAGCTAAACATCAACACGATTGTGAAAAGCAAAGCAATGAGCGTAATCGGCGAGATAAATGGAATATATTTGGTGTTGAACCATTCTAAACTTTTCCATTTGATTAAAGCATATCGGCTGACGATGCCCGCAAAAAAAGGAATTCCGAGGTAAATTAGCACACTTTCGGCAATTTGACCAATCGTAATATTGATTTCGGTGCTTTTTATGCCGAAATATGGTGGTAAAACCGAAATGAATAAATAGGCATAAAAGCTATAAAAAAAGATTTGAAAAATACTGTTGAGGGCTACTAAACCTGCGGCATATTCTCGGTTGCCGTCGGCGAGTTCGTTCCAAACAACGACCATTGCAATGCAGCGAGCAATGCCAATCAGAATTAAGCCAGTCATGTATTCGGGCTGGTCGTGGAAAAAGATTATCGCTAAGAAAAACATCAAAATTGGCCCAATTACCCAGTTAAGCAAGAGCGAAACTGATAAAATTTTGGTGTTTTTGAAAACTTCACCCATTTGTTCATAGCGTACTTTTGCCAATGGCGGATACATCATTAAAATCAGTCCAATTGCCAACGGAATATTGGTTGTGCCGCTCGAAAACGAATTAATAAATGTAGAAGAATCGGGTATGAAATAACCAATTCCGACACCGATAAACATGGCCAGAAATATCCAAAGCGTAAGGAAACGGTCGAGAAAACTGAGTTTTTTTCTCTGCGTTGGGTTACAATTATTTGCACTCATAATGATTTTTTATTGTCCGTATTTTTTGATAATTGCCATTTGTCCAGCATGATAAGTTGTATGCGAGACGATTCTACCAAAGGCTTCTGCTTTGGTTTTTGTGCCAAAGTCTTGGGTCGAAATACTCGTTTCCCAATCTTCATCGCTTTGTTTCTCGACGATTGCTTTTAGTGTAGCAAATGATTGATTAACGTAGTCAACTAATTCCGCCAAGTTTGTCCACTCTCCCGTATCTTTTTTGTCGATAACGGTTTTTGCGGTGACTTTTA
>JBKBSS010000012.1:0-21056 GCA_046291385.1 Emticicia sp.
TCATCTTCTACCAATTTTATTCCGTTGATTGTTTTCATTAATTCTTTTGGAATCATAAAGTTCAAACCGTAAGCAGGTTTTTCAATCCAATTATTAAACTCTTCGGCATTACCAAATACTTCAATGCCCCATTGATACATCTCTTGGAGTTTCAGCAGTTTTTCGCTTTCCGAAGGGTTAAAAGTTTTGTTTTCTTTGATATACCTTTCAATGGTTTTGGTAGAAATTAAAAGAACCTCCGCAAAAAAGTTTTTATTGTGTTTAGTCAAAACATAGAGTTCTTCGAGGTTAGATGCTTGGATTCCCTCATTGGCTATTTTTACCAATAAATAAGGGTTTTTATAACTATCAATCGTTGGTAGCATGGTTTTATTATTTTTACATGACAAATATAGGACTTTTGTCTGAAACTTCAAGACAAAAGTCTTGAAGTTTGTTTCAATAGCCACTTCCCGCACCACCGCCGCCAAAATCACCTTTGCCGAAATCAGTTTTGTTGGGTTGGTGGGGTTGTTGCATGGCTTGATTGACAATAAAAGCTTCTAAATTTTTGTATTCATTCGTGCCGACGGCTTCCGATGTAAGACCAAATTTTGTTGTTTTTAGGGTGCGAATCGCCCAAATGCACAGTCCGACCAGAAATAAACCTGTTATCGTCAAGACCCATTCAAGCGGTAAAACTGAAAAGTAATGTTGATAAGTGAAAATCGAAAATGCGGCGGCACCAATGCCCACCAACAGAAATTTTCGGTCGTGTTTTTTTAGTCCATAAACTATGTAGAAAAGTGGAATAACAGTACTGAATATATAAAATAATGGAGCAAAATTAATTTGAATAGAGTTTTCTAAATCATTCAATAAAGCATTTCCTTCTCTGACTATCAGATAATTTCCTCCAAAATAGAAAGTAGTCAAAGCCAAAATTTTGATGATATTTTGAGTTTCGGTGTAGTAGCTTCCAGCTTCTTTTTTCTTCCAATATTCAACAAGAAAGTAAGACATGGCAGAAATAACCATGATTACAAAAGGAATGATGATTTTGCCGATTGGGTATTTAGTTATGAGAAAAAACCAAAAAGCAAGCCAAGTAAGATAAGCTACAAAAGCTACGATTGGGTCGGCGTAGCGGAGCGTTGTGGGTAAAAGAATAACGAGAGCAATTATACAATAAATCCAATTGGGCAAATTAAAATTAGTAAATCCGACGATGGCACTAAAAGCCGCAAATAATAAAGAATAAAGTAGTGCGTTGTCAACTCCTGAACGATAAAAATTTTTGTTTTTGATGAAATATTCAAGAAAATAGAGGAAAAGGAAGGCATAAATCAAACTTATTGCAGAAAAACTAAAACGAGATTCTGAAAAAATATCGAATAAAAAAAGTGCGGCAAAGCCTAAACCAGCCGATGCCATAAGGAAAGTAAATAAGAATAATCCTGTTTTTACGAAGATATTCGATTGATGAAAACCGACAGGAAATACCTGATGAGCTTCTTTGCGTTGTTCGTCGCTGATTAATTTCCTGAAAAACCAATCGTCAATTATTTCTTGATTATTGATGTTTTCGACCCAAGTTTCGTTGTATGATTTTTTCATTTCTTTAGTCCTATAATTTCTTTGATTTTGATTAAAAACACGACTACTCCCGCCGCCGAAAGCATAAAATAAAACATAAACCCAATAGCAGCGACATCATCGGGAAGAATTTTAAATATGCTATAAGTAAATGCCACATAGCCGTAAATTACGCCCATCAGCAGAAACAAATAAGAGTGTTTGGTTCGGGCATAAGTGATGCTTAAATAAGACAAAATGGCGATGATGATTCCATAAATAAATTTTAAATCAAAAGTAAAAAGTCCCGAAAGTGCCGCTATAAATGTTAGATTTCCGCCAAAAATAAAGTAAGTAAAACTAAAGTGCTTTTTAAATTCTTTTTGAATCGAAACCCAGCCTATAATCATCAAAAATATCCCCAGTGAAATGGCCGTAATAGCCATATCTTGGCTATTGAAATCATTGTTTTTTAGTAATCGGAGTGGCGTAATACTGACACCAATCCAAGAAGCCAAAGCAGTAATTGCCATTGATAAAATTCCTCGGTGGTCGAAATAATAAGCACAGAAAAAGAATAAAACAGCGGGCAAAAATGCCGCCAGACCGTAGCGAGTACCAAAAAAGTTGTATTGATATTGAAGATAACCTTCGAGCGTCAGAAATGCTAAACAACCGCCAAGCAAAGCAAAATCATCAAGGTTGGTGCTTTCTTCTGATTCTGACCAAGAAAAAGGCTTTCGATGCCGAAAAGCATAATAAAAGCAAGCCACACAAGCCAAAGCAGTTAGGCCAATCAATACATTATGCCCAAGTGTATCAATATTTTTGTATATCAGTACTCCCAGACCCGTACTCAAAAGCATGATGCCGAGATAAAGCAGTAAACGGAGTTCCCAGTGAATAGAAAAGGTCTGATTTGACTCAGAAACTTTAATCTGAGAAGCCTGTTCGGCCGAAATAATATTCTTTTCGGTGAGTGTTTCGAGTAAATATGGATTTTTCATTAGTTTTCACTGCTTTTTTGATAAATGTAGTGAATGTTTTTCATTTGCAAAGCGATACTTTTTTATTGCCCCAGTTTATTCAAATCAAAATAGCGTTTGACGAGCAGATTTATGAAGCGTTTGAGGTACATTTCATTCAAAAAAGTATTCGACCAATTATCGAATCTTTGGCACTGAATGCCTATGTAAAAGAAGTAAAGACTCACACCAAGCATGGGTAAAATACGTTTTTCTTCATCCGAAATTGGCGTAACTGACTCATAACCAGCCAAGAAACTATCAAGTTTAGATTTACAAATGGCCTCGTCTCTTTCGGTGCTATTTATTTGTAAAATATAATAAGCAATATCCATACAAAGCCAGCCATTTCCGCAGAAATCGAAGTCAAAAATAGTGATTTTGCCATCTTTTGCAATGTTTAGGTTATCAAACCAAATATCCAAATGCACTGCACCTTTTCTGATTTTTTCAAGCTTAACTTTAGCCAATTCATCCAATAAAAACTTTTGAGTTGACCTCATAAAGCTCATTTCTTCGGTATAGTCTGGAAGAAAATTGGGCAAATAATCAAAAACATCTCCGACTAAAACCTGTGGTGTGTAGTCGATTCGTTCTAAATGTAAGTTTTCAGTAATCTGATGAATCTGAGCCATCAAAACCCCAATTTGAAAATGGCTTTTCTCATCAAAATTCAAGAGTTTTTCACCTTCTGCAAACGAAAACATGACCGCCAAACGCTCACCTTCGGGAGCATTGATGGTTTGAATATAGCTATCGGATTTGTCAGTAATCGGATAAGAAATAGAAATATTGTTGGTTTTTAATAAATTTAAAAGTCGAATTTCTTCTAAAATCTCATTTTCAGTTCGCCAATCAAGGCTGTAAACTCTGAAAATAAATCGTTTATCCTCATCTTTAATCAAATAAGTATGATTGATTCCAGCTTTCAATAAATTACACGAAGTAAAGTTGCTCAAAGCATATTTTTCTTGAACAAAAACCGCTAAATGAGTAGGAGAGAGGTTTGAACTAATGACTGGAAAATGATTCATTTTATGAGGATTCGATTAAAAAATTGTGGCACACTCAAAAGTGTGCCACAGTTAATTGCAGGTATTTTACGATAAAACCTTAAATATCTTCAATTCTAAACAAATGGAAAGGCAAAATATTCGGGTCAAGTTCTACGAAGTTGGTATCGCCTTTCCAAATATAGGTTGCACCCGAAAGTAGGTCATGCACACGGTAGCTTTCCCATTCGTTTTTGCCGATTTTCCATAATGGAATTTTCACAAAACCACCTTGACGGTTGTAGCCATCGAGACTCGTTACGCACAGAATTCTATTATTATCAGTTGTTTTCAAATACGCCAAAAGTTGGTCGTTTGCTATTGGGCAGAAATCAAGATTATTGGTGCTATGAAAAGCTACATTTTCTTTACGAATGCGGTTGACTTGCGAAATCACATAAGTGAGTTTATTGCGGTGTTCCCAATTCCACCATTTTATTTCATATTTCTCCGAAAAGGCATATTCTTCCTTGCCAGGGTACGGTGCATGATACAAATATTCATAAGTTGGGCCAAAGATTCCGTAGTTACTTGCCAACGTTGCCGCCATGAAATAACGAATCAAAAATAATGGTTCATGGCCAGTTTGGAGCATGTAAGGGTCAATATCATGCGTATTTGGCCAAAAATTAGGTCGAAAATAATGTTTCATTTCTCCTTTCGTTAGCTCGGTCATGTACTCCATGATTTCAGCTTTTGAAGTTCGCCATACATAATAAGTATATGATTGCGTATAACCCAGTTTGGCGAGTTGTTGCATCACTTTTGGCTTCGTGAAGGCTTCAGCCAAGAAAATCATGTCGGGATAATCTTTTTTTACTTCAGCAATTACCCATTCCCAAAAACAAAACGATTTTGTGTGCGGATTATCAACACGAATGATTTTTACGCCCCATTCTGCCCAAGTCGTAATCACCGATTTTAATTCCTGCCAAAGGCTTTTCCAATCTTCTGTCTCGAAATTTACTGGATAAATATCTTGGTATTTTTTCGGAGGATTTTCGGCATATTTGATTGTTCCATCGGGCAAAATCTTAAACCAATCTGGGTGGTCTTTTACCCACGGATGGTCGGGCGAGCATTGAATCGCCAAATCCATCGCAATTTCCATGTCGTATTTCTTACATTCTTCAACTAAATGCTTGAAATCTGCCAAATTTCCGAGTTCTGAATGAATGGCCGCGTGTCCACCTTCTTCCGAACCGATTCCGTAAGGCACGCCCGCATCACTTTCTTCGGCATTTGTCGTATTATTTTTTCCTTTGCGGTGCGTTTTTCCGATTGGGTGAATTGGCGGAAGATAAAGCACATCAAAACCCATTTCGGCAATGCGTGGCAAAAGTGCCTCCACATCTTTAAATGTACCATGTTTACCAATTTCACGAGCGGCCGAACGTGGAAACATCGAATACCAAGCTGAAAAACCAGCTTTTTCACGGTCAACGTAAAGTTTTAGTTCTTGATAACGAAAGGCCGACTGACGTTCTGGGTATTTCGTAAGCCATTCGTGCATTTGGTCGCTCATCGCAATCTGAATCGCTTCGTTGTAGCGGTTTTCGTTGCCCATTGCTTTCGCCGCTTCTTGAATCGCTTTTTTATCATCTCCTTTGGCCAGCTTTGCCATACCGCTCAAAAAAAGTTCTCCTTGCATCATTTCCACGACAAGATGTTGGCCATCACGCACTTTTAGGTCAACTTCGTGTTGCCAGCTCGCAATATGGTCAACCCAAGCTTCGACAGTATAGCTATAAAAACCTTGTTTTGCGGCGGTAAATCGTCCAACCCAGCGGTCGTTTCCCATGTCGGCCATCACTACTTCGCTCCAATTTTTGTCGGTTTCGTATTTGTAAAGTAATCTTGCCGCCAAATTATCGTGACCGTCAATAATAATGTCGGCCTCAACTGTAATCATATCATTGATAATTGCTTTTGTGGCAAATCGTCCGCCATCAATTTCGGGCGTTACACGCTCTACGATAGCACGGCTCTGACCAATAGCGGGGAAAGGAAAATGGTTTTTCATAAATTCGGAAGTAGATAAACTAATGATTTGTTGAGACTTTAAGCCTCAATCGTTAGTCAGCATTATTCATCGTTTCAGGTTAAAGAAATATTCCTCAAATTTCTTTTTTTTTCTTCTAACAAACAAGTTTAGCACGGAGTTTGCTGCCTTTTAATCAAATTCAAACAAAAAATACTATGAAAAAAGTTTTGTTATCTGCGATTATTACGGTTAGTAGCTTAATTTTTACTTTTGCACATAATTATAGTGGAAATGGCTCGATAATCATTTTTGAAGATAATTCTGATAAAATTATAATTATTTCACAGTCATCAAACGAGCAATCAAATAATATTGTGCCTGGAAAAGCTCGTGTAGTAGTGCAGGAAATTGAAAATGATGAATTGGGGCAAGAAATGGTTTTAAATACCAAAGAGGTGGAGATTTCAAGCACTAAATTCAGTGATGATAATTTTAAGTACGTGAAAGAAAAGCGTGATTTGATTGGCTATGCACTGCAACTTGCTTCGTTCTCAGACCTTACTCAGGCCAAAGAATATGCTCTTAATATTGTTCAAAATGGGTATGCTGAAAAGCGTCAGTTGTTTATTTATACAGTCAACAACCCCAATAAGGTTTATTATAAGGTATATTTTGGTCTTTTGAAATCCGATGATTTAGCTCGTGAAAAACAAAAAACGTTTCTTTCGCTCGGATATTCGCCATTTGTGAAAGAATTCAGATAAGATTTATTCGATAGTACAAGTTATCAACTGAAACTCATGATAAAAAAGTTGTGAGTTTTTTTTATGCTTCAAAATGAATTGGCACACTATTTGAGACCGTTTAATAAAAAAAGAAAAAGATTCATTCTAAACACTCATTACTATAAAACACCATCACTATGAAAGCACGCTTTATTTATTTACTCGGAGCTGTACTTACAACTTTTGCGTTCAAAAGCCAAGCTCAAAAAGTCACTTCCAGCTTATCCGACGACCTCAGAATCGGTAAATCATCGGTTACGAAAGGGGAAAATATCATTGTATCTTTCAACAAAAAAGTGAAGTTAACCAATACTGAAAACGGAAAATCAGTTGTAGTAAGAATTAATGACCGTGTAAAGTCGGTTGAAAATAATACAATGGCAAATATCCCGAAAAGTACAATGGACGAGATTGGAGTGAAGTCTGGAAAAGGGAAAGTAAACGTGCAGGAGATTCAGGGGGAAGAAGAGATTGAGTATTTTTGGGCTTCGGCCGATGCTTCGGCAAGCTCTTCTTTAAATGTTAGTCCTTCTTTCAAAAAAATTGTAAAAGAAAAAGAAGTGGAGGTAGAAACTACTAAATTAGATGGTTTTGACATCAATCACGTTTATGATTTGAACGGGCAAATGAAAAATCTTTCGGGCTTTGGTTTGCAAATTGCCGCTTTCGGACAGTTGAAAGTTGCCAAGGAGTTTGCCACAAAGTTGGTCAAAAATGGTGATATAGAAACTAAAAAAATATTTATTCAGGTAAGCAAATCGGCTGATAAACCAATGGTTTATCGAGTTGTTTATGGCTTGTTTGATGATAAAGTAAATGCCGAGAATACCCAAAAGAAAATGGAGATGCTGGGCTATAACTCATTTGTGAAAGGGTTCTAACCTAAATTTGTCAGGAAAGACGATTTTTACAATACTTTCTTTTATTGATGAAAATTAATAATTGAAGGTTCTTAGAAAAACCACCAATCGTAAGAAAAGTGGTTGCTCCCCTCGAAAGTGGGGAGTTTTTTTGTTTTTATGCAATTTTTTGCCGAGAAACTTCGTCTATATGAATATATTTGTCAGTCAATAAATATTCTTCAATGCGATTTACAATAATAATTATCTTATTCTTACTTTTTCAGCAAGTGAGTTTTTCGCAAGACTCCATGCCTGCCGTGCCTGTTGTTTGTTATTTGTCAGAACAAAATAGTTTTACCGAAATTCCCGCCCAACAATTTATTTCAGCCAGCAGTCGTTTGGCGGCAACTTCAAATATCGAAGTTACTTATATTGATTTTCCCGAACAAGTCAAAGTGCCTTTTGAACAAGCAGTTGTCATTTGGGAAAAGTATTTGATTTCTTCTCAAAAGATTCGTGTTAAAGCCACTTGGTCGAAAACAATGTCGAATACAGTTTTGGCCGAAACAGGAGCAACTCGTATTTATAGAAGCAGTGCCAGTATTCCAAATCTTCCTTATGCCAATGTTTGGTATCCGACTCCATTGGCCGAAGCCCTTTCTGGAAAAGAACTAAATTCAGGCGATTTTGATATGACCGTAACGCTTAACGCCAATATTAATTGGTATTATGGCACGGATGCTAAAGCTCAATCGGGAAGGTACGATATGATTACGGTTATGCTACACGAAATCGCTCACGGCTTAGGTTTTTCATCTTCGATGAGCATTATCAATAGCGATACACAAGGGCAGTATGGGCAGTCGGGGAGTGCCTATATTTTTGATACTTTTATGCAGGATTCAAGGAAAGTAAAACTGACCAATACAGGCGTTTACGGAAATCCTTCAACCGATTTAAAAGCTTCTCTTAGCAGCAATGCTTTGTATTTTGGACTGAAAAACCCAAGTTTTGCTAATAAACTGCCTCGTCTTTATGCCCCATTACTATTTAAAAGTGGCTCAAGTTTTTCGCATTTCGATGAAAGTACTTATACGGTTGGCACGCCAAACTCGTTAATGTCGCCGAGTGTAAGAGCTGCCGAAGTAAATCATAATCCAGGAGAATTATTGCTCAACTGTCTCAACGAAATGGGCTGGCAAATCAACGGATTGAATGGCTTTGTGGTAACTGATACTGAAAGTATTCCCGAACAAACTTTTGAAGTTTTGGTTTTCCCAAATCCAGTCATGGATGTAGTAAATGTAGCTTTTCCGCTTAAAATTCAGCCAAGAACTGTTAAAATTGACCTTTTAGATAATCAAGGTAAACTTTTACAAAGTATTGAAAAACAAGGGGTTACGCTTGAAACTATTTCGGTTGATGTAAGTGTTTTAAATGAAGGAATGTATTTTCTGAGGCTTTTAGACGGTCAGAAAGTTTCGGTTAAGAAAATTGTGAAATAAGGCTCAATAGCTAAACTTATCCTTCCATTTATTGATTGGTTTTTCAATCAATAACCACGAAACAGTCGAAACTAAGACGGTAATTGCATAAAGAAAAATGATTTTCAAAACCATATTTTCATCAATTATGGGAAGTTTATTCAATAGCTTCACCACTGGGTTCGATGGCGAGTTATGGTAGAAATTATAGATAAATTTATGGTAGATATAAATGCCATAACTGATTCGTCCGAGATAAACCGTTACTTTGTTTTCTAAAAAACTTTTCGTTATGCCACCAAAGCCATAAACGGCATTTCCGACCATAAAAAGTGAGAAAAATGACTCAAAAAGTCGTAGAAAAACAACAGTTATAATATTATGTCCGTCGGGAAATTGTTTTCCCCACAGTACAATTCCGATGTACAAAATCAAACTTACAAGTAACCAGACTTTGTTTGTTACAAATTTTTTGACAGCTTCGTTTTTATGAAAATAGAAATAAGCAAATAAGCCACCGATACCAAAAGCATCTAAACAGGTGGGCATCAGTACATACGGTGTCATCCAAGCTGTGCCATTTAGGTAGAAAAACAGGCGAAGACCGACCGATAAGGCAATAAACCCAAAGAGAATTTTAGGAAGCGAACGAGCCGATATAAAGAAAACTATAAACGGAAAAAACAAATAAAATTGTTCTTCAACGGCCAACGACCAAAGGTGGTCACTCGAACCCATCCAAGTTTGTTTGATGGCAATATAGATATTAGTCGTGTAAGTGAGATACCACCAAATTTTTTCACGCACAGGCTCTACATTCCAAATAAACAAAGCTAAAATTGTAAGATAATAAATCGGAAAAATTCTGACTGTTCGACGGATATAAAACTGTTTTAAAGAAAATTTATGTGAACGCCCCAAATTTTCATCTTTTTGGCGAGCTTGCAACAAAATTCGAGTAATCAGAAAGCCACTCAACACAAAAAACATACAAACTCCCAAATAACTTATCGGAAAGTGTAAGGCATCGCCCGACCAATGGTCAATCAAAACCATCGTTACTGCCAAAAAGCGAAGTCCGTCGAGTTGTCTTAAATATGAAGTGTTTGTAGTACTTTGTGTCATTATGAGTAAAATAAAAGGGATATAAGTGGTGTACTTTGAGTCTAAAATTCAAAAATCAACTTTTTGACAAACGATAACCGAATTACCAATTTTTCTTTGGTTTTTCTTTTTCAATTTGCTGAATATCAATGATTTGTGTACTCCAAGAAATGTTTTTCGATTCGTTTTCAACTAAAATACTCCCAATTCGATATTTTCCTGATAGGATGTATAGTTTATTGATTTCAGCCATAAAGTTATCAATTTTGAGTTGATTATTCATCAAAAAATCACGGTTGATATATGCCTTTATACCCATAGAGTTGATATGAGATGGATACAGATAGATATTTTTATCAGATTTAAGAATGAAATACAAGCCCGATTCGGGTTTTGTCAGGTCTATTTTTTTGCCATTTATTTGTAAAGTCAATATACAATTTTCTGCGTTTGCTTCAACTTTCAAATGTTGTAAAGTGCTATCTTTTGTTTGCCATATTTCATCAATAATCGAATCATAAAATGTTTTTTCGGGTTGTTGCAAAGTTTGCATTATTCCTTGCATTGGAAATGAATTTTCACTGTGTTGTTGTTTAAACTGGTCGGTGATTCGTTCTTGGTTTAGATATTTAATGTTTTGATGGTCAGCTATATAGGTATAGAAATTAAATATAACACTCACAAAAACACCTAATTGAATGAAATTACTTTTATACCTTTCAGCAAGCGAATTTAGTGCAACTAAATAGAAAATAATAAGGCTCAAAACCGAATAAATTTTATATTTGCTCGTCAATAAAATATCAATTCCGTAAGAAATACGGGCCACAACAATACCTACACTCGTAATGCCAATAAATACCAAACAAGCCAGTAGAAATAAGTCGTTTGTGCGTTGTGTTAAATTGTATTTTTTGAAGATAACTTGATATGCAAATAGGCACACAAATATTAGCAAAAATAAGCCGAGTGCCATTGCCAAATCTAAACGTTTGTCTGGTGCTATTATCGAAGAATCAAGTACGCTGCCGAAGGTAGCAAAAACTCCTTTAATGATAGTTTTATAATCAGAAAAGTTAGTTTTGACTGCATTATCGGGGTTTTGATGAAAATTAAAGAAAAATCCGAAAATAAAAATTGCTGAACTGCCCAACCAAGTGAATAATTGCCTTTTTCGTTGTTGGAAAAGTAAAACCAAGCAACCAATGAGCGGAATAATGATACCGTTACTACTTGTGAAAACGCCTAAAAAGCTCGAAAAAAGTGCCAAATAAAAGTATTGTTTGTATTGGTTTTCGATTGAAAAAACAAGCCAGTAAAATGTTAGAAAAGCAAAGAAAATCACTCCAAAATTCTGCACCGAAGCCATTCCCCAGAATGTATTTTCAAATAAACCCACATTAAAAAGAAGAAACGATATTGGTACAAAAGCCAGTAGGGGAAAGTTGTATTTTTTTGAGATTTGGTATAAAATAGTGACTAACCCAACCAAAGCCGCAAAACCAACAAACATCAGACTTTTTAGGTTGAGTGTGCCTTGCAAGAGATAAACAATCCACGCTGAGAGTCGAGTAACCAGAATACGATGCTCATTATGCTGCGAAAATAGTAGTGATATTTTTTTTAGAAATGAATCCGTTTCCAGTATTTGAGCTAAAGTGTTTCGGACGGCGAAATCATCCCAATGGGGGATATTTACGGCATATTTCTGCAAAACTAAGAAAAAAGCCACGATTGGAAACGAAATTAGTAAAGCAGTAAGTATGTTTTTGGTAGAAAAATTTGGCACTTGATAAGAATAAATAAATGAAAAATTGTTAAAGTTTTAGAATCGTAAACTCTACTCTACGGTTTTTTTTGCGGGTTTCTTCGGTGGCATTGCTCGCAATTGGCTTCGACTGTCCCCAGCCTTTGGTTTGAATGCGTTTTGTGTTAATTTGACCTTTTTCTACCAAATATTTTTTTACTTCGTTGGCTCGGTCTTGCGAAAGTTTTACGTTGAGCATCATATTTTCATCGCTACCATCTGTATGCCCTTCAATTATAACCTGCATCGTTGGGTATTCTTGCATCAACTCAATAATTCGGTTGAGTTCGGGGTAAGAAGCGGGCAAAATATTAAACTTACTTTGATTAAAGAAAAGATTATTCAAAACCATCGTTTGCCCTTCTTTTACAGGAATAAGGTTAATATTCTTCTTTATTTCCCTAAAACGACGGTCTTTTGTTAGGTCGAGGTTTTCGCTGATACTCATAAAACCTTTCTTGGAAGCGTTCAAACTATACGCTTTTTTGAGCGGCACAACCATTTTGTATTCGCCAGTTTCGGGGTCAAATTCGGCCACAATTCTATCAGTTCCTGTGCTGTCATTCAGCAGTTCCATGACCACTTCGGCCGAAATTGTTTTTTTATCAAGAGCATTCAGCACTGTTCCCGAAATTATGGCCACTGGGTCAGGTTTGATAGATGGAAAAAGTTTAATACGGAAAATGTCTTCTGCCCCAATCGAACGCTCTTCCGAACTTAAATAAGCAAATTCGCCCGATGCAGGAATCGTAAAATAACCGTCCCATTTTGAAGTATTTATCAAATCTCCAATATTTTCGGGTTCGCTCCAGTTTGTCCAAGTGCTGTCGAGTCTGCGGCTCAGAAAAATATCGTTATCTCCGTAACCTGGAAAACCTGCCGTCGAAAAATAAATGGTTTTTGAGTCAGCAGCCACAAACGGAGTGCTTTCACTTTCGGCCGTGTTGATTGTCGAACCCATGTTTATGGGTTTAGACCAAACTTTGTCTTCTCTCAAAAACGAAACATATAAATCCTTTCTTCCCTTGGTATCTTTTCGTTGACAAGCTATTACCAAAACTTTCCCATTGGGTGCGAGTGTAAATTCGGTGTAATCGCTCAGGTTTGAGTAATCAATAATTTTTTCTTCCTTCGGAAATTCCCAGCCTGTTCGGAGGCGTTTAGATTTTGATAAACCTGGGCGAAATGTGCCATCGGGCATATAAATATTTACTAAATAAATAGTTTTGCCATCGGCCGAAATCGTTGAAACCGCATTGTGTTCGGGCGTATTGATGGGTTCTTTGATATTTTCGGCTTCTCCCCAAGTGCCATCGGGCATTACTCTCGACATCCAAACGTCTTGTAATTTTTGTTTTCCGATATTCTGGTCGTGACTTTCTCTGGTAAAAAATAAAGTTTTTCCATCGGGTGTGATGATTGGAGCTACCTCTCTAACCTTAGAATTGATGTTTTTTCCTAAATTTTCTTTGATTATTTCCTTCGGAATATCCTTTGTAAGATTGATTTTTGCTTCAAAAGGCAAATCAATTTCTGAAATACCGATAGCATCAATTTGGTTATAACCTGGAATTTTGGCAGGAGCAACTATTAATTTGATTGAATAAACTTTATAGTCGGTTTGTGGAATAATGATATTCCACATCCGACCTTTTTCGCTTGGATTATCCTCTTTATTTTCGTGAATAATGTATTCTTTATCAGTAGAATCATAAGCCAAAACTCGTATAATTGCTCCTGCACCCCAATTTTCTGCAATAGAAACTTGTTTTATTTTGGCTGGATTTTCAAAGCCAACTTTTATATATTCTTCGGCATAAGTATCAGCACCAGCCGATGACCACGCACAAACACTTTCACCTTTCTGTGGAAGTTTGTTGGGGCTACCCAAAACCTGAATTGCTCGATATTGTGGCCCAGGATTATTGGCATCAACTCTTTCCGACGAAAACCCCAGCACTTTACTCGCCCATTGGATTTTGGGTTGGGCAGAGACGGTTTCGGTCGAAAAGAATATCAGTAGGAGTGTACCAAATTGTAATAATAAGGTAATGAAGTAAG
Source organism: Emticicia sp. (assembly GCA_046291385.1). Lineage (GTDB taxonomy): Bacteria > Bacteroidota > Bacteroidia > Cytophagales > Spirosomataceae > Emticicia. The sequence continues at coordinate 13,699 of JBKBSS010000012.1, forward strand.
ATTTATGGGACGACACATCTTGAGTGAAAAACATTTTCTTTGGAGTAATCACTGTTTTTTGCTCTAATTGAGTTAGTTTTTATTGTAAGTAGCGAAAGTATGCAATTTTAGCAGACTATCAAAATTATCAACGATTGCAAAGATACTTTTATGCTTTGGCTTTTACAAATTTCATAAAATATGTCTATAATTCATTCATCATCAGACAATTATCCATATTATTTGTAGATTTTTGTGATTTGTCTTTTCTGTAAATTTTCATTTAACGTTTCATTAACAAAATATTCTTCTAAAATTTCAACAAATACTTTCATTCTTACGTTTTGTTTACGAATTTAGCAGATGAATTCGGATAACGACCGCTTCGGCAGTCCGAACGCATCGGCAGTCCGATTTAATTAATTCTAAAAAAGCTCATAGTAAAATGAAAAAATCACTCCTGACCGTTGCGGTTGTACTTGGCATTGCTTCAGTATCAAAAGCACAAACAAAAATTCCACCAGATGTTGAAAAGTTACTTCAAAAAAATACATGTTTAGCTTGTCATAAAGTTGATACACGTTTGGTTGGCCCAGCTTATATAGAAGTAATGAAAAAGAAAAAATATAAGCCAGAGCAAATTGTGGAATTAATTTACAAACCGAAACCATCAAACTGGGAAGGATATCCGCCAATGGCTGCTATGTCAAATGTTCCAAAAGAGGAAGCATTGAAAATTGCAAAATGGATTACCACTTTAAAGTAATCTGGAAGACATAAAAATAGCCTCTGTTGAATATTCAGCAGAGGCTATTTTATTTACAAATCCTTGTTATTTATCTTCGTTAGCTTTTTCCAGTGATTTATTATCTTCATCGACTACCACAAAAACGGTCTCACCTGTTTTTTTCATTAGATATTTTTCTCGGGCAAATTTTTCCATTGATTTGTGATTGCCCATTACTTCTCGTTCTTCTTCTTTTACTTTTTTGAGTTCATCTACATAATATTCCTGTTGATTTTCTAAATCAGAGAGTTTTTGTATGAGTCTAAACTGAGCTATGAGATTACTGCCGTCGAAAAATACCACCCAAATCAGCAGACCTGCAAGTGTGAGTACATAAAAACGATATTTATGTACGAATTTTGGAACATAAATTTTCATAATGGGAACTTTTAAGGCACGATTGTGCTTCAAAAGTAGGAAATAGAGACTTGAAAACAAAAAAGTCTGTCAAAATTTTTTGACAGACTTTTTTGGCAAAACTTCCCTTTAGGAGCGACCGACGCTCGACTGGGGTTTAGAACTTCAATCCTGGGAATGTTGCCGACGAACCCAATTCTTCTTCGATACGAAGTAATTGGTTGTATTTCGCCATACGGTCAGAACGTGAAGCCGAACCAGTTTTGATTTGGCCAGTATTCAATGCTACTGCCAAGTCAGCGATTGTTGCGTCTTCAGTTTCACCCGAACGGTGCGACATGATGCTCTTATATTTGTTTTTGTGAGCTAAGTTTACTGCATTGATAGTTTCAGTCAATGAACCAATTTGGTTTACTTTTACCAAAATAGCATTAGCGATATTTTTATCAATACCTTCTTGTAAACGCTTCACGTTTGTTACGAATAAATCGTCACCAACTAATTGACATTTGCTGCCAATCAAGCGAGTTTGTTCTGCCCAACCAGACCAATCATCTTCGGCCATACCATCTTCGATTGAGATAATTGGATATTTCTCAACCCAAGTTGCCCAATATGCAGCCATTTCATCAGAATTTAATTGCTTACCGTCTGATTTTTTGAATGTATAAAGACCAGTTTTTGCATCGTAAAATTCAGACGCAGCAGCATCCATAGCGATGAAAACATCTTCACCTGCTTTGAAACCAGCTTTTTCGATTGATTGCAATACGATTTCGATAGCTTCTTCATTCGATTTGATGTTTGGTGCAAAACCACCTTCATCACCAACGTTTGTAGAATATCCTTTCGATTTCAATACTTTTTTCAAAGTATGGAAAATATCAGTTCCCATTTGTAGAGCGTGCGAAAATGACTCAGCCTTAGCTGGCATTACCATAAACTCTTGAAAATCAATTGAGTTATCGGCGTGTGAACCACCATTCAAGATGTTCATCATCGGAACTGGCAAAGTGTTGGCGTTTACACCACCTAAGTAGCGATACAGCGACAAACCTGCTTCAAAAGCGGCTGCTTTAGCAACTGCCAATGAAACACCTAAGATAGCATTTGCACCTAAATTTCCTTTATTTGGCGTGCCATCGAGGTCAATCATGATTTGGTCAATCAAGTTTTGCTCGAAAACATTTGCTCCGAGTAGCTCAGAAGCGATAGTTTCGTTTACATTCTTAACTGCTTTCAAAACACCTTTTCCTTGATACACTTTTGAATCATCATCACGTAACTCAACGGCTTCGTGGATACCAGTCGATGCACCTGATGGCACAGCGGCACGTCCTAAGTAACCGTTATCAGTTAAAATATCAACTTCGATAGTGGGATTTCCTCTTGAATCGAGAATTTGTCTTGCGTGTACTCTAACAATTTGGCTCATAAGTTAAAACTTGTAAGTATTGGGTATTTTGGTTATAAAAAATATTGGAATAGTCCCAAAAAACAATATTTTCTTTGGTAACTATTGTAAAATTAGCTAAATTTTCAGAATTGGACAAATTGTATGTATGATTTCTTCATTAAATAATCCTATTGAAAGTCCAACATCAAACACCAATCATCCAACATCAATCATTAAAATTAAACAATATTCATTGTTTGTTCTTTGATTTTTTCCAATTCGTCTTTCATTTGTACGACTAATCGCTGGATTACAGAATCGTTGGCTTTTGAGCCGATTGTGTTTACTTCACGACCGATTTCTTGGGCAATAAAGTTAAGCTTTTTGCCATTTGAAGCAATTTTTAGCTCTTGAACGAAATATTCTAAATGGTTTTTCAGACGCACTTTTTCCTCCGAAATATCAAACTTTTCTACATAATAAATCAATTCTTGTTCAAAACGATTTTTATCGAAAGTATCGCTTGAAGACCATTCTGCAACTGCTTTTTCGATACGCTCACGCACCACTGGAATACGTTTTGGGTCTTGCTCTTCGACATCTCTAAGCAGACTTGCTATGTTTTCAATGTATTCATAAAATTTTAGGGCTGTGTTTTTTCCTTCTTGCGAACGAAATTCTTTACATTTTGTAATCGCTTGATTAACAGCACTTTTCATTAAATCCCATTCGGCTTTGGCATCGACTTCGCTCGTTGCATCAGTATTATAAGCATTGGGCATCATTGAAGCCATACGCAATAATTCGGTTGGACTTGGCTCAAAACCCAGCTCGTTAGCGGTTGCTTTGAGGTCTTTAAAATATGCCTTAATAAGCGGACGATTCACGACCGTAGCCGCACCCGATTCATCTTTGGGTGTTACGTTCATCGTAAATTCTACTTTTCCACGCTCAAGTTCGGCAGTAAGAATATTTCTTATTTCGATTTCTCTTTCTGAGTAAGTGCGTGGAATTCGGCAATAAATATCAAAAAACTTAGAGTTTAACGATTTAATTTCGACAGTTACGGAGATTTTAGCATTCTCGACAGTTGCCGAGCCAAAACCAGTCATTGATTGCAGCATTTTTATTAGTTCTGAGTGTAGAGTTCTGAATTCTGAGTTTGTCTCATTCCAACATACTTAATAATACATTGATGAAAATCTTCCAAGATTCATACCCATACTATTTGATAAGTTTGAAAATTGAGCAAATATCGTAAAAATGTAGGAGAGTTTTAGAAGTTTTATGATTGAATTAGTAGAATATTTTATTGCTATGATTATTGTCAATGATACGCTTTGTAGATATTGGAGCTTATCCGTAAATTATATGAGGCTTTTTTTCTAAAAAAACTGTACTTTTGCAGTCCAGTAGAACAAGTTTCTAACTTGTTCATAATAAACATAGTATTAGAATTTATGAATATCGAACAATCATTAAAAACTGCCATTCAAGAAGCACTTTTGGCATTATTTCAGTTAGAAGAAGAGGTTATTCTGCAACCAACTAAGAAAGATTTTGAAGGAAATTATACTTATGTGGTGTTTCCGTTGGTGAAATCTCTTAGAAAGAATCCTGCTGAATTAGGTAATGCTATCGGACAATATATCAAAGATAACAACGATTTCATTAGCAGTTTTAATGTTGTTCAAGGCTTTTTGAATATAGTTTTGAATAATTCGGTTTGGATTGATACCTTAAATGCAATTCTATCGAACGATAATTTTGGTATTTTACCATCAAATGGACAATCGGTAATGGTGGAATTTTCGTCGCCAAATACCAATAAACCACTACATTTAGGGCATTTACGCAATAATTTCTTGGGAGCATCGGTTTCCAATATTTTAACTGCGGGTGGCTTCGATGTAGCAAAAACATGCTTAGTCAATGACCGTGGCGTACATATTTGTAAGTCGATGTTGGCTTATCAGAAATTTGGGAATGAAGCTACACCCGAATCGTTGGGAATCAAAGGTGACCATCTGGCGGGTAAATATTATGTGGAATTTGATAAAGCCTATAAAGCAGAAATTTCGCAATTAATGGCCGAAGGTAAAACCGAAGATGAAGCCAAGAAAACTGCTCCATTGATGCTCGAAACCCAAGAAATGCTGCAAAAATGGGAGCAAGGCGATGAGGAAACAATGGCTTTGTGGCGAAAAATGAACGACTGGGTTTTTGCAGGTTTTGCCGAAACGTATAAAAAAATAGGTGTTTCGTTTGATAAAGTTTACTACGAATCAAACACTTATTTGCTCGGAAAAGATTTGGTTGAAGAAGGGTTGAAAAATGGTATTTTCTTTAAAAAAGAAAATGGTAGCGTTTGGATTGATTTGAAAGAAGAAGGTCTCGACGAAAAACTGGTTCTTCGTGCCGATGGAACTTCGGTTTATATCACGCAAGATTTAGGTACAACCGACTTAAAATTCAATGATTATCACAACGATAAGTCGATTTGGGTAGTTGGCAATGAGCAAGATTATCATTTTCAGGTGCTTTTTGCGATTATGAAAAAGCTCGGTCGTGCCTATGCCGATGGTTGTTATCACCTAAGTTACGGAATGGTCGATTTGCCTTCGGGGAAAATGAAATCTCGTGAAGGAACTGTCGTTGATGCTGATGAATTAGTAGCCGAAATGATTGAAACCGCCGCCGAAACTACCCGTGAACGTGGCAAAATTGATGATTTCAGCAAAGAAGAAGCCGAAAACCTTTTCCAAATGTTGGCTTTAGGGGCTTTAAAATACTTCTTGCTGAAAGTTGAACCAAAGAAAAGAATGCTCTTCAATCCAGCCGAATCTATTGATTTTCAAGGAAATACGGGGCCATTTATTCAATACACACACGCACGCATTTGCTCGATTTTACGGAAGGCTGCGTCACTAAATGTTCCGATTAATTCGCAAGTAAAAGCAGTTGAGTTATTGAAACCAGAATCGGAATTGATTTATTTGTTGAACGAGTATCCAACTGCAATCAAAAAAGCAGGAGACGATTATTCGCCAGCGATTATTGCCAATTATGTCTATGAATTGGCCAAAACTTTCAATCAGTTTTATGCTGAGGTTTCGATTATGAACGAAACCGATAACGACAAACAACAATTTAGACTTTCGCTCATAAAAGTAGTTGCCGAAACAATTAGTAAAGCTATGGGGTTATTAGGAGTACAAGTTCCGACACGTATGTAATCAGACCATGACTATGAAAAGGAAAATTATTTTCGCAACAGTTTCTATCTTAACGCTGACAAGTCTTATGAGTTTTCGTTTAATCAAGATGCTTTTTTCTGACAAGAAAATGGTATCAGTAAAACCAGTAAATGTAATGGCAAAAGGTTCATTTTATGATTTCAAATTGAAATCGCTCGATGGTAAAGAAACGATTGATTTTACAAAGTATAAAGGTAAAAAAGTAGTAGTAGTAAATACTGCTTCCGAGTGCGGTTACACGCCACAATACGCTGATTGGCAAGCATTTCATAAAGAACATGGCGATAAAATTGTAGTTTTGGGAGTTCCTGCCAATAATTTTGGTGGACAAGAGCCAGGAAGTAACAAAGATATTGCAACATTCTGTCAGAAAAACTACGGCGTAACTTTTCAAATGCTCGAAAAAGTGAGCGTTGTTGGCAGCGACCAACACCCGCTATTTAAGTGGTTGAGCAAAAAAGACTTAAACGGTTGGAATGACAAAGAGCCAACTTGGAATTTCTGTAAATATGTCATTAACGAAAAAGGCGAAGTTTCCCATTTCTTTGCTTCTGGCGTAAAACCAAGTTCACCAGAATTTAAAAAAGCAGTAGGCATTTAATCTAATTTTGAATGAGTGAATTGGAGAATGATTGAGTAGTAGTATTTTCTACATTCGCTCATTCACTCATTCGTTCATTCGTTCATTCGCTCATTATGAAACATTGGCTTTCGGCGGCTCGCCCACGTACACTTCCTTTAGCACTGGCGAGTATCTTTATGGGCAGTTTTTTAGCAGCATCGGTTGGGCAGTTCGACTGGCTGATTTTTGATTTATGTTGCCTCACAACTATTGCTTTGCAGGTACTTTCAAATTTTGCCAATGATTACGGAGACACTCAAAATGGAGCAGATTTAGCGGGTAGAGTTGGACCCCAACGAGCTGTTCAGTCGGGAGCAATTACACCCAAACAAATGCTCAATGGTATTTATGTTTTAGCGGTTCTTTGTCTGATATTTGGCATTTCATTGTTATATTTTTCTTTCAAAGACGCTTCAATGCAAGCCTTTTGGGGATTTTTTGGACTTGGTTTGCTTTCAATGTTGGCCGCTTACACTTATACCGCAGGCAAAAAACCTTATGGTTATGCAGGTCTGGGCGATATTTCAGTTTTGATTTTTTTTGGTTTGGTAGGAGTTTTAGGTAGTAATTATCTGTTTACCAAAACTTTTGATTGGACCAATATTTTACCCGCTCTGAGTTGCGGACTTTTTGCGACTGGTGTCTTAAATATCAATAATATTCGTGATATAGAATCAGATAAACGTGCAGGCAAAAAGACTATTCCCTCACGATTGGGTAAAGAAAAAGCGATTATATATCATTGGATTTTACTCGGTTTGGGAATGCTTAGTATCCTGATATTCAGTATTTTGCAAGGAAAAAACAACTTTCAATATATTATTTGTTTCCCTTTGTTTTTCTTGAATGGTTTCAAAGTTTCACGTTTACCGAATCCCGACCCGATGCTCAAACAAATGGCACTTTCTACATTAATTTTTGTGCTACTTTTCGGGTTTACACAGATTTTTGCTTAGTTAC
>JBKBSS010000130.1:0-8606 GCA_046291385.1 Emticicia sp.
AGGTTCGATAAAGGCTTATTTCAGTTCAGAAGTAGAAGAAATTACCCAAGATTCGGTTATCGTAAAAACTCCAGAAGGCTTAGTGAAAGTAGAAAACGATTGGGTGATTTCGATGACTGGCTACCAGCCAAATCTTGATTTTTTAAGAAAAATCGGCATAACTCTTTCGGCTGATAAAATTATGAAACCACAGTATGACGAAAATAGCATGGAGACAAATCTAAAAAACATTTATCTCGCAGGTGTGATTTGTGGTGGAATGAACACGCACAGTTTGTTTATCGAAAACTCAAGGGTTCATGCTGAAAGAATTATTGAGAAGATTTGTCGTAAAGCAAGTTTCTAACTTGTTTATACTCATAAATCATCATTCCAAGAACCAATAAATATTCAAGGGCAACCAACCAAAGGTTTTCTTGGTAGAGATTAGTTTGATAAGTGGCGTAGCTAAGAAAAATAGTATATGACCAAACGATTGGATAACGAAAATTCGTAAAAATGGCAATCACCAAGAGATTAATTGCATACCACGGATGAACGGTGGTTGCCATTGCAAAATAAAGTGTCAAAATTGCCAAAGCACCCACAAATAGGTTTTTACTTTTCCACGAAATAAAAAGCACTCCTGAAAAAGTCAAAAATGCCATGATTTTCCCCGCCGTTCCGATGATGTTGTAACCAAAAATCTTAAATCCAACGGCACGCACCAAATAATAAATACTGGCATTGAACTCAAACTTCTGAAAGTAAAGATTTACGCTCGAAAAGAGTTTTTCGATGAGCATTCGGTCAAGGAATGGCAGAAAAAATAATGCAGTAAAAACTCCAACCATTGAAGCGTAGAAAAAGCCTTTTTTCCAACCCAATTGCTTGATAATCAAAGGAATAAAAATCAGTGGTAACATTTTTACACAAACTGCACACGCAAATAAAAAACTACTTAATACTAACGATTTTCGGTTCTTTATTCCCACATAGAGAGCCAAAACCAAAAAGCACATTACTACACCTTCAAAGTGTAAATTACCTGTTAATTCGATGATAATTAAGGGATTGAAAAAAAACGCACCAACAGCCCCCCCCGCCCCCGATGGGGGAGCTTTTTCAAGTTTGCCAAAGGCAAACTTGTTTGTTAAGAAGTTGTTAGCACCCCCATCGGGGGCAGGGGGGGCTGTTGCGATTATTGTCCCCACCTCCGCCAAAAGAATAAATGCCCTCAATGCAACTATATTTCCAAATAAACTGCCTTGCGATAAAGCGGCCGAAGCTGCAAAAATCAGTTGATTGAGTGGCGGATAAACCGTATAGTAATTGGGAGAATTTAGTTTATCAAAAATTGTTTTTTCGCCGATAATCTTCTGAAAATCAACTGATTGAATAAAATTCGTCGGTAAAATTGTGTATGGATTTATGCCATTAAATAGCAAACGACCATCCCACACAAAACGATAAAAATCATCGGATAAGGCTGGAATAGCAAACAACAAAAGTAAACGAAAAAAAACGCCTACGAAGATTACTTCACGAGCGTTTTTGAATGTTTTTACCAAGAAAAAATATACAATAAAAAGTGCTGAATATAGGCCAATTAATTGCCCAAACGATTGGCGTGGCGTGAAATATCCCAGCCAAACTAAAAGACATGAAAAAGCTAAAATTAAGGTTATCTTCTTTATCACTGATTATCGACACAATGACAATTTAAAAAATTGTCGTACAACTTATTTCAAAACCAACGCTACTACTTTTGGCTGTACAATGGCAAATTCTGCCACTTTTCCCAGTCCCGAATAGCGAACTCTGAAACCTTTATTTTCGAGAATATGTATGGCATCTCGCAGCGTCATTCCGCCTACATTTGGCAAATCTTTGCTATCATCGTTGACTTTTTTCCACGTAATCGAATTGCCATTTTTCGATGCTTTTACCCAACCTGCACTACTTGGAGCATTTTGTAAGCCCAGTTCCTCGCCAACTGTACGAAAATCTTCGGCATAACCTGCTTGTTCTTGCGTTTCGATTTTCTGAATATTCGATGGTTTATTTTTAGCAGGATGCAAAGCCACATCGTACGCAAAAATCTTATCGGCAATGGTTCTAAAAACTGGTGCAGCCACATCACGGGCGTAAAGATTTGCACCTTGCGGCTCATCAATAATTACGGCACAACTATATTTTGGATTATCGGCTGGAAAATAGCCAATGAAAGCCGTGTAATATTGATTTCTTACGTAACCGTTTTCACGCTTACGGGAAGTTCCAGTTTTTCCCGCTACTTTACAAAAACCAGTGTTAATATTCTGAGCCGTACCATTTTCCACTACACCTTTCATCATTTCTTGGGCGAGTTTGGCCGTGCGTTCCGAGCAAATTGGGGTTGGGTCTTGATTGGCTTCAAACTTCTCAATCGTGCGGTCGGCTTCACGCACTTCTTTTACTATTAAAGGCTGCACCCAATGACCATTATTAGCAATGGCATTGTAGAAAGTAAGCATTTGAAGTGGCGTAAGACGAGTTTCGTAGCCAATCGACATCCACGGAATTGTTGTATTACTGAAAGTCGAACTTTTACGATTTTTGATAATCGGCTCGGTTTCACCTTTTAACTGAAAACCAACGGGTTGGTCAAGTTTGAAGCGAGTGAGATACGAAACAAAATTATCGGCATTGGCAAAACCAAAGTGATTTTTGACCAAATTATAAATACCAATATTACAAGAATGCTCAAAAACTTTTCTAACAGTCTGATTACCATGCTCTTCCGAACAAGTCATTTCGGTTTTGTTGTGCATGATGCTCCCGCCGCAAAAACCTGCGTTATCGTCCAAATCAAGTTTTGCTTTTTCGAGCAAAGCCACCATTGTTGCGAGTTTGAAAGTAGAACCAGGGTCTGTTCCACCACGAACGGCGTAGTTAAAATCTTCTAAATAAAACTTCTTGGTCGAATCTGAGCCGCTACGACGAGAAAGATTCGTGATTGCCTTGATTTCGCCCGTAGCAATTTCCATTACAATTGCCGAACCGTATTTGGCATTTGTACTAATAACTTGACTTCGCAAGGCACTTTCAACAATATCTTGATAATTTACATCAATCGTCGTAATGACATCTAAGCCTGCTTCGGGGCGAACTTCGGGCGAATCGCTCACTGGTTTCCAAACACCACCAGCCAAACGCTGGAAAAATCCAACGCCATTTCGGCCAGCCAAATAATTATTAAAACTAAATTCGATGCCGAAATCTCCTCGTGTTTGGGTATTTCGGTCAAGTTTTCCGATTGAACGCAAAGCCATATCATCGAAAGGCATTACTCGACGCTCCAACTGCTCAAACTTTCCACCACCTTTCATCGGGCCTTCCTTGAAAAAATGAAACTTTTTGATTGTTTGCCTTTCCTGATAATCAACCAAACGATTTCCCAAAGCAACAAAAATCAGTTTCTTTTCTTTTCGAGCATTTGAAATTAGTTCTTTGTATTCGGCCGCCGAACGGTCTTGAAAGAAATTCGACAATGACATACTTAATGAGTCTATTTTTGCATTAAAATAGACTGATTTTGCACGAGTCACGTCAATACCCACCCGATAACGTGGCACAGAGGTAGCCAACAAGCTACGGCCGTCGGCGGCAAAAATATTGCCTCGTTGAGCCTTGATTTCCATTGGCTTGCGTTGCACTTTCTCAACTTTGCCCATCCATTTTTTCTTCTGAAAAACCTGAATCACAAATATTTGAGCGGCAACCAACGAGCCAATCAAAAAAACTATTCCAAAAGTGACTTTAGCCCGCCACTGGATTTCATCACGTATAGAGCGTTTTTGTGCCATAACTTTATGAGTTCTGAGTTCTGAGTGTAGAGTTCTGATGGGGTCCCCCATACAATCCCAAGTACAAAAACTCAGAATTCAGAACTCAGCACTCAGAACTTATAAATTATTTTACAACAATTTTTGTGGGAGGCGTAATGTTTTCTTCCAGTCCGTCGTCAGTTAGCTTTTTGGCTATTTCAGATTGTTTACTGGCAAACATATACTTTGATTTTTGCGAGATATAGGCCGCACGTTTTTCTTCCATGTCGTTGCGAGCTTTGTCGATTTTTTTGATAAAACCTTCGTAGCTATGCTGTACGTAAATGTAGAAAATTCCCAAGATTCCCAGCCAAATGATACGTCGGAGGGTTTCAGTTGGAAGTTCATCACCAAGTTCTAAGCGATTGGTTAGCCAAGTATTGAGGCGGTCAAAGATACCAGCTTTGCGTGGCCGTTTTGGTACGGCAGATGCAACATGAGCAGGTTCAGGACGGTCCCGAAAAGTATTCGTTGCCATTCCAGTAATGAATTATAGGTTTATTATTAAAGCACGTTCAACAGTGAACAATTGTCAATTATCACAAGTTAAATTAGTTTGTGAAAACTCACTAAAATTTAATTTTTAGTCAATGTCTAAACAAATTTATGGATTACCTCGAAATAAAAACGTTTTTTTTATGAAATTTATTTTACGGGCGTTGGCTCGGCAATTCTCAATTTTGCACTTCTGGCACGGGGGTTCTGCTCAACTTCTTCGGGCGTAGCTTCAATGGCCTTTCTGATTACTGATTCCAAAGGTTTTATGTCATTTCCGAAAAGGTCTTTTTCTACTTCTCCGCTAAATTTTCCGCTACGAATAAAGTTTTTTACCAAGCGGTCTTCGAGCGAATGATAGGCCATTACCACCAAACGTCCTTCGGGAGCAAGCACTTCGGGCGTTTGCTTCAAGAAATCTTCTAAGACCACCATTTCTTCGTTCACAACGATTCGCAAGGCTTGAAAAACTTGGGCAAAATATTTATTTTCTTTACCACGAGGAGCCAATTTTTGCAAAATTCCTTTCAAATCATTGATAGTTTCTATTTTTCGGTTGAGCCTTGCCGTATAAATCGTTTGAGCAGCAGTTTTGGCATTTTTTATTTCGCCGTACATTCCCAAAATCTTGTGAAGGTCATCAATCGAATATTCGTTGACAATATTTTTAGCCGAAATTGGTGCGTTTTGATTCATTCGCATATCCAAATCGGCATCGTAACGAGTCGAAAAGCCACGCTCGGGCGTGTCAATTTGGTGCGAAGAAATGCCTAAATCGGCCAAAATCCCATCCACTTTTTTTACACCGTAAAGACGAAGATATTGTTTGATATTACGGAAATTAGCTTCTATGAAAATTAAGTTTTTATTATCAATCTGCTTAGATTCTTCTTTGGCATCGGCATCTTGGTCAAAAGCGTAAAGTTTGCCCGTTGTAAGTTGCTCCAAAATAGCCCGTGAATGTCCGCCTCCACCGAAAGTGACATCTACATAAATGCCATCGGGTTTGATATTCAGACCTTCGAGACATTCTTTGAGCATAACGGGCGTGTGATAAACTGACATAAACTTTTTATATATTTACAATGTTGAAATGCAAAAGTACTAAAAAAATCAACGCTGGCAGGCAATTCCATTGGGGGTTTGACCCTGCCAGCGTTTTTGAACCAAAGAAAACCTTATGAAAACACTTACAAAATTACTCTTCGTTCCATTTTTAATTTTCTCTCTAAATGCTTGTAAAACCTCTACCGAACCCAAGATTGGCACTTGGCGAGCGGTAATTCCGACAAAAGGCGGTGAATTACCTTTTAATTTTGATATTCAAAAAGAAGGCGATGGCTACACCGTAACTATTTTAAACGGAGCAGAAAAACTAAAAATGGATAAATCATTCATCAAAAATGATTCGCTGCATATTCCAATCGAACTGTTCGATGCCGAAATTGTGGCGAAAGTTGAGGGTGAAAAAATGACTGGCTACTGGAAAAAAATGCGTTCGGATTTTAGTTTTTTACAAGGAGATTTCACGGCAGAATTTGGCAAAACCTATCGTTTTACTGACAAAACAGACAAACCAGAAACACTTTTAGCTCCAAAATACAGCGTGCTTTTCCGCTCGGAAGATAAAAAAGATTCTACGGTTTCGGTTGGATTATTTTCGACCAAAGGCAATGAAGTAAGCGGAACATTCTTGACCACAACGGGCGATTATCGCTACCTTTCGGGCAATGTTATTGGCGATTCGTTGAAACTTTCTTGTTTCGATGGTACACACTTATTTTTATTCAAAGCAAAAATAGATGGCGGAAAGCTTGCGGGCGGAAGTTTTTGGTCAGGTTTGAGTGGTTTTGAATCTTGGGAAGGCATAAAAGACGATAACGCAAAACTGCCCGATGAAAAAACATTGACTTACCTAAAAGATGGCTATAAAACTATAGAATTTGCCTTTGCGAATGAGCAAGGCAAGAAAATTTCGTTGAAAGATGAGCGTTATAAAGGAAAAGTAGTGGTAGTACAAATCATGGGGTCATGGTGTCCGAATTGTATGGATGAAAGTAAGTTTTTAGCTCCATGGTACGCCAAAAACAAACAAAAAGGCGTTGAAGTAATTGGTTTAGCCTACGAAAAAAGTACTGACACCGCTTTTGCTTACCCAAAAATCAAACGATTGAAAGAACGTTTCGGGATTGATTACGAAGTGCTTTTGGCTGGAACAAATGATAAAGCCGAAGCCTCAAAAACACTGCCGATGCTCAACCACGTTTTGGGTTTTCCGACTACTATTTTTGTTGATAAAAAAGGACAAGTGCGTGAAATTCACACAGGTTTTTCTGGCCCAGGAACAGGCCAATATTATGACGATTTCGTAAGTGATTTCAACCGCTTGGTCGATAAATTGGTTGCCGAATAAAACAATTTGTGTATTTGCAAAGTTTAAAAAAGACTCCATCCGTCTCGGCGGACTGTTCCTAAAGTGGAGTGATGTTTCAATCTAAAAAGCTCCCCTTTAGGGGCGGGGGGGTTAGTTTTATGACAGAAATCATTGTAGTAAACGAACACGACGAGGAAATCGGAACTGGTGAAAAACTGTTGGTACACCAACAAGGCTTGCTTCACCGTGCTTTTTCGATTTTGGTATTTAACGGAAATAATGAACTGCTAATTCATCAGCGTACTTCGCACAAATACCATTCGGGCGATTTGTGGACGAATACTTGCTGCGGACACCCCAACGCCAACGAAGAAATTGGTGCGGCTGCACACCGCCGTTTGGGTGAAGAAATGGGATTTGATACACCTTTGGAGTTTCTATACAAATTTCAGTATCGTGCCGAGTTTGAAAATGGCTTGGTCGAAAATGAAATTGATAATGTTTTTGTTGGCACTTACAACGATTCTTTCGTAGTAAATCCCGAAGAAGTAGCTGATTATAAGTGGGTTACGGTCAAAGAATTACTGAAAGATGTATCAAAAAATCCGCAAGATTATACATTTTGGTTCAAAGAAATATTAAAAAGTAACGAGTTTATGACATTCGTCGCTTCTAATTTAGTTTTAGTTTAATAGATTTGACAATTTTACGAAAATTGTCAAATCTAACTTCAAATATTTATTGTATTTTTGTGCTTTATCCATAGCCTTTGTCTGCATGAAAAAGCACCTTTTTATTTATACTTTACTGCTAATCAGCACCATTTCATTCGCTCAGAAGAAATCTAAGAAGGATTATTTAGTTACCCTCAATACCAAATATGGCACAATTCACTTGGTATTATTTGATGAAACGCCTCTCCATAAAGCCAATTTTGTAAAATTAGTTGAGAAAAAATTTTACGATAGCTTACTTTTTCACCGAATTATTGATGGATTTATGATTCAAGGTGGCGACCCCGAATCTAAAGCAGCCAAACCAAATCAACGCCTCGGCGGCGGTGGTGGAAATCTGGAACGTATTCCGTATGAATTTAAGGCTAACCATGTTCACAAAAAAGGTGCTTTAGCCGCTGCTCGTGACAATAATCCCGAAAAAAAATCAAGTGCTTGTCAGTTTTATATTGTGCAGGGCAAAAAAATGACTGATGATGAAATAACTATCGTCGCTCAACGAAATGGCATGGATTATACAACCCAACAACGTGCCGAATACATGATTTTGGGCGGAACTCCTCGACTTGACAATTCTTACACAGTTTTTGGTGAAGCCATTGATAATCTTGATTTGATTGATACAATTGCCAAACAAGCAAAAGACTCCGCCGACCGCCCCAAAGAAGATATAAAAATGAGTATGACGGTCAAGAAAATGCGTAAAAAGAAAATTACTAAAAAATTCGGATATAAATATTAATTCATCACTCGCTTTAGCAATTGTGGCTTCACTCATGAATCGAAGAATTTTATAAAACAATGAAAAAAATTTTAATTACAGGCTCAAATGGCCTACTTGGCCAAAAACTCGTTGAGTTATTGACCAAAAACTCTACTAGCGGCGAACCGCACTATCAAATAATTGCAACCGCTCGTGGCGAAAACCGTTTGCCGTTTTCTGAAGGCTACGAATATCAATCAATGGATATTACGAGCCGAGAAAAAGTACAAGAAGTTGTGGCAAACGTTAAGCCCGATGTGATTATTCACACGGCCGCTATGACAAATGTTGACCAATGCGAGAGCGAAAAAGACGCTTGTTGGTCTCAAAACGTAAGTTCGGTAGAATATTTAATTGAGGCTTGCTCAAAAATTGACTGTTTTCTCCTCCAT
>JBKBSS010000131.1:0-8599 GCA_046291385.1 Emticicia sp.
CTCCAAAAGCCATATCTTTTACAAAATCGAAGCGAATACTTGATAAAAATGGTTCAACATTTTTCACATTACCATCTTCGTCGAGCGTTTCCGCCACAAAACCCTGTTCGTTATCAAATCTGAATGATTTTCCTGCAAAATATTTGGGCAAACGATAGGCTTTGCTCGCATATTTATCAAATTCGTAAATGATATTTCTCGACAAAGGCGTAGTCGATTGACTCGAAAAATCGCTCATTGTGGCCACACTATCGCCCGTAATTTGCATTCGGCCGATTTTATATTCGTTGGCGTTAGTTTCTGAAAAAGTATAAATATAACCATTTTCGGCAAATTCGGGGTCGAGTTTGATGGCTTTCAGATTAGTAGCATCAATATTTCCGATTTGATTGGCTTTTCGTTTTTGGGCATTAAAAATCTTCACTTTCCCATTTTGCTCTACCCAAACTACGTTTCGAGTGGGCAAAGTGGCCAAAGCCAAAGGGTTTTCCAAATTATCTGATAAAGTAACTTTCAAAAAATTATTCTCCGAAGGCAAGGCCGTATCAGCAATTTTGGCATAATCGGGCAAGTTTTTTGAGGCAACTTCTTCGATTCCCGACCAAATATGAGCGAGTAATGTAGGATTTTGAAATGCCGAAGGCTCGCCACCCAAAGCTGTATAAAACATTTTTCCGCCTTCTTCGGTCGTACAATACCATGCCCAAGTTTTACCCATGACATCAAGCAAAACTGGCTTATATCGAACGGGCAAACTACTCATTACCAATGGTTTATCTTCTATTTTCCAAAGTGCTGGCAGTTCACTTTTCCCGATTGAAGCATTTGTAATTAGGCTCAACTGTACTTTGTCGGCAAATTGATTTTCGCCCAAAACTCCACCAACCATTTTATTGTACCAAAGCCATTTGTAGCTTTTTTCGATTGCTCCACTAATTCCCACAAAACCGCCGCCCGCTTGCAAAAACCGCTGTAATTCGGCCGATTGCTGGAAATTTAGGGCATTGACCGAAGTATTCAGAAATACTACGGCATTATAATTTTTGAGGTTTGAGTCGCTGATTTTTGCAGGATTTGAAGTTGTATCAAGTAGGCGTTTTTTACTTTGGGCATCATCCCAAAGTACCTTTGCCTGAACTGTATTTGATGCTGGATAAAAAACTAAGGTTTTACTCTGCCCAAAAGCAATGCAAGTACTCAAAAAAACAAAAGCTACAATTATAATTTTCTTCATTCTTTGGGCGGGCAAATTGGTTTAGTCCACAGTCAACGGTCAATAGTCTGCAGCAGTGGCTGTTGGCATAAAGCAAATATCATCAAAGGTTTTGCTGCCGATAAGTCAGCATTACTGCAAAAATAAGTTTTAAAATTAAGAAAATATCAGAAGAATAGTTTTTTTCGGTCTAAAGCTACATTTTCACGTCTTTTCGACGAACAGCTGACCGAGTTTTTATACCATAAATTACTTATAATTAAGCGTTTACACTATTCGTAAATCATAAATTGTAAATCGTAAATTCTACATTCGTTGTTTCTTCGGCAAATTAGAATTTTCTTTGCAAAAAAATTTAGATTAAATGCAAAAGATTACCATTGCCGTTGACGGCTATTCGAGTTGTGGCAAAAGTACGACCGCCAAAAAAGTAGCTGCCCATTTAGGATATAGCTACATTGATACGGGGGCAATGTATAGGGCTGTAACCCTTTATTTCCATCAGCATTTGGTAACACCTACCAACGAAAAAGAAGTAGCAAAAGCGTTGGATAATATTCAGATTGAGTTTCGTCGAAACCCCAATGATGGTCGAAATGAGACTTTTTTGAATGGATTGAATGTTGAAGACGAAATCAGAAAACTCTACATTGCTAATCAAGTGAGCGAAGTGAGTACTATTGCCGAAGTTCGCCACGCAATGGTGGCTCAACAACGAAAAATGGGCAAAAAGAAGGGCGTCGTGATGGATGGTCGAGACATCGGAACGGTTGTTTTTCCTGATGCCGAATTGAAAATCTTTATGACCGCCGACCCGATAATCAGAGCCAATCGCCGACAAATTGAGCTAAACGACAAAGGAGATTTGGTTGATATTGAGGATATTATCGAAAATATAAAAAAGCGAGATTTGATTGATACAACTCGCAAAGAAAGTCCGCTTCGCAAAGCCGACGATGCCGTTGATATTGATACATCATACATGACGCTTGATGAACAAGTAGAAATGGTGTGTATTTTGGCCGATGAGGCTTTTAGTAGAGCCATTAGACAATAAATTTTAACCTTAATTAAACCTGTAAGGTTTTGAAAACCTTACAGGTTTGAACTCCGAATATTGAAAAATCTTGATTATATAGTTGTTGGGCAAGGAATTGCGGGGTCGTTGTTGGCTTATCAGTTGATGAAAGCTGATAAAAAAGTAATGGTTTTGAATGATGAAACTTTGCCAACTTCCTCAGCCGTTGCGGGTGGAATTTTCAACCCAATTACGGGTAAAAACCTTGACAAAACTTGGCTTGCCGATAAGATTTTTCCTTATTTACGAGAGTTTTATACTTCGCTCGAAAAGTCATTTCAGACAAATTTTTATTACGAAACTAATCTTTATCGACCATTCGCCAACGACCAACAACGCAGACATTTTCTGAGACTAACTGATGAATATGATTTAGGAAATTATCTTAAAATAATTGAGCCAAATCAGTCTGATTATGAGCAAGTTAGCAATGAGCTTGGCGGACTTTATACGTCATCGGCGGGTTGGGTAAATGTGCCAAAAATGCTCGATAGTTTCCGAGATTTTTTCAAGCAAAACGAAAGTTATCAAGCCGAAAAAGTTGATTTTACCGAGCTAAATATTACCGAAAACGGCGTTTTTTATAAAAATTTTCAAGCAAAAAGAATCATTTTTTGCGAAGGTTTCTATTCTACCCAAAACCCATTTTTTAGCTGGATTCCGTTTAATCCTGCCAAAGGAGAAACCCTTTTGGCCGATGTTGAAGGCTATAAAATCAAAGAAATCATCAATCAAGGATTTTGGATTATTCCACTTGGTGAAGGCAAATGTCGCTTCGGCTCAACTTATATTTGGGATAATCTCGACTGGGAAGCCACCGAAAGTGGCCACGATTTGATTGCTTCAAAAATTAATAAACTCCTATTTCCGTCTTATAAAATCACGGCCCAAGAAGCTGGAATCAGACCTACTACCAAAGACCGCCGCCCGTTTATGGGCAACCATCCGCAGCATAACAATGTATATATATTTAACGGACTCGGCACGAAAGGCGTATCGCTTGCCCCCTATTTTGCCGAAGAAATGCTCGGTTTTTTGGAAACTAATAAAGTTTTAATGCCCGAAGCTAACATTGAGCGTTTTTATTCGTTATATTCGTTGTAGGATTTTGTGCGAATTTTTTAGTAAAAATTTACGTAAAATCAAATACTCTAAATTGTTTATCCGACACTTTTGCGACCCAAAATGTGTCAGATTGCAAATCTGACCTACTGAAAATCTGTATTCTTGGAAATATACAAAGGCATGGAAAATTTGTTTACTCTTCGTCGAATAAGCACGGCGGCTTACTTAATGCTTGCATTGGGCTTGAGTCGTGTATCGGCACAAAGCTACTTTTCGTCAACCCAAGAAGAGTTTGGGAAAAGCCGTATTCAATATAAAAGGTTTGAATGGCTCACGATTAGGAGTAATAATTTTGAGTTTAACTACTACCGAAGTGGCGATAAAATTGCCCAAAATGCCGCCAAAATAGCCGAAGGCGAATACGACCGCATCACCGAATTGTTGGGTTATACGCCCTTCACGACGATGAAGATATTTTTGTATAATTCGCCAAAAGAACTTGAGCAAAGCAACATCGGCCTGACCGCTCCGATTGATTTAGATGGGAGTATTCTGAACTTGGCAAAATCACGGGTACAAATTGCTTATACAGGCAATGAAGAAAAATTTAAGCAAGAACTCGTACAGCAAATTGCTCGTCTTTTTGTTTATGATATGCTTTATGGCGGTAGTTTGAAAGAAGTTTTACAAAGTTCACTCCTACTGACAGTTCCAGAATGGTACATGGCAGGAATTTCGGCATACATTTCGGGCGATAACGAAAATCCGCTCATGCTGGACAGAATGCGTACTACGATTCTGAAAAATAAAGACAAGAAAATCGAATCTATTCAAGGCAAAGATGCCGAAATAATTGGTCAATCAATCTGGAATTATATTGCGGTTCGCTACGGAAAAGATAATATTTCTAATATTCTGAATCTTACTCGCATTATTCGCACCGAAGAGTCGAGTATTACGAGTACACTGGGGATTTCGTATAATAGATTTATGAAAGAATGGCGAGAATATTATGCCAATAATCTTTACGCAGTTACTGAAGAAAAAACACCAAATAATATTCTGGAAAAACCAGAGGTTATTACGCCCAACAGTTCTTTGGCAGAAACAAAGCAAAAATTAGTACTCAGAGCGGGCGAAGTCGATACTGATAATTATGAGTTTGATGCCGAAAACATCATTAAATCGCTGGCCAATGAAACAGCGAAAGCCAAAGGAGAAGGCATTGACAAAAGTATTCCAAAATCGGGTAGATTTAAAGAAACTCTGAAAATAAAAGGACCGTTTGCGTATGAGAATATTGTAATTGCCAATGATATAAAGTCAGATTTTTTGACCGACCCAGTACGAAGAATAGGCATGAAAAACACACTCGTGATGAATGATTTACTCGAAAATCATAGCATTAAATTAGGTCTTTTTATTACACCTGTTTTACGCAACCATGATGTCTTTTTAGGGTATAACAATAATGTAAGAAGAATTGACTGGGGAGTTGATATTCAACGCCGCTCAATCGCATTTGGTGAGGTAGATTCTCGTACGCATTATTTGTTTCGTCCGCTGGGCATCAATATGCCTCAACAAACAATTCTGACTATTGATAGACGCTTGTATTATAACCGTTTTTCGGCCTTTGCATCTTATCCGATTAATCAATATTTGCACGTAAAGGTATCACCAAACCTTACTTCAACCTCTGATATTGACATTTTAGATTTGGCCAGAAAAAATCTACAATCTACCTATTTGGGTTTTCGTGGTGAAATAGTTTATGATAATACCACCCCACTATTTAGCAAAGTTTTGGTTGGTACACGTGCCAAAATTCGTCTTGACCGCTCATATAGTTTCAAAAATAGCAGCGAAAATTTTAGTCGCATGGTTGTTGATGCCCGTCATTATCGTAAGTTGTTTGGAAACGTAATTTTCGCTGGTCGAGTATCTTATAGCCGTTCACTTGGTAAAGCCCCCAAGATAACGTTTTTGGGTGGCGTTGAAAATGCGGTTAATCGCTCAATTGAGTCAAGCAATGGTCAAACCATTGGCGTTCCGAGAGATTTACGAGACATTTTATTCTATGATTTTGCAGGAAATTTACGAGGGTTTAATTTTGCCAAACTCTTCGGTACAAGTCATTTACTAACCAATTTAGAGTTACGTTTGCCATTGGCTCAATATGTTTCAAAAGGCTCAATGACATCTAACTTCTTGCGTAATTTACAATTTGTTGGTTTTACTGATATTGGCACTGCTTGGTATGGCAATAAGGGGCCATTTAACCGACAGAACAGCTTGAATACCGAAGTTGTGGGCGGCGGTACAAACTCATTTAGAGCAACTGTTACTAATTTTAAAAATCCTTTTTTAGTGGGTTATGGTTTTGGAGCAAGAACTACCATTTTGGGTTATTTCGTGAAGGCTGACTATGCTTGGGGTCTTGAAAACAAAGAAGTAAACCCTCCAAAACTATATTTATCACTCGGCTATGACTTCTAAAATTGGGAAATGTTTTTTATCTTGTAGGCTTATCATTCTATATTTTTTTTATAAAAAACATCCGTCTATCAAGCGGATGTTTTTTATGTTATAGACTAATTTGGCATAGTTTTAGTCATTCTATGCCAAACATCCTTCTGCGGTCAGCACTATTCTTTTTTTCTACTACAAAGGTTACTAAACCTCATTTTTTATTAAACGGTTACGGCAATGGGTTTGGCACAGTTTTGGATGCTATTATCAATGACTATAATATTTATATACCTATCATAGCTTCTAAACTAACATGATTTATAAAAATACCATGTTTTGAAGAGCCAATATCAACAAATAGGTACGGTAAATGCGTGACTGAGAATTATAAAAATACTTGCAAATGAAATACAATTTTACCGAAAGTGGTATCCCGATACCAATGAAGGGGTATTCACAACAGCACAAATTGAGCAAAGTTGATACTGTATTGGAATTTGTGCAGAAAATTGTCAATGTGATTAGCCTATTTTTTAAATCAAAAAATAACATTATGCCCAAAGAAAGCATGATGAAAAAACCACATGGACAAATTTATGCAGAAAGTAGTTTGCAAGAATACTTTATAGATAAGTTTCCTCCACAAGTAAGTAAAAATAAAGTAAAATCCGTGCCTGATTTAATACCAAATCAAGATTTAACCATGAATAAGCTTTCCTTTAACAGCAATTCAACGGTCAAAGAATACCATTTAGGTAGTCATTTTGATGAAAAGTTGAAACGATGGACTCCTTCATTCTCTTCTCCGAAAAGAATTGATGGGGAAAATGATTACCCTAAAAACTCATTTTTTAAGGGTTTTGCAACAACAATCCTGTTGGTGCTTATTAGTGTTGGGGGGCTTGTTGCTCAAAGCTCAATTGACTTATCGCTTAAAAAAACGGTTAATAAGTCTTTGCCCGCTCTGAACGAAAGCATCAAGTACACGCTATGGTTAAAAAACTCTGGACCTTCGGCTGCAACTTCGATTGTGGTTAAAAATACTTTTCCGATTGGAGGTGCAGTATTGAATACCCACACAGGTGGAACAAATTTTACGTATAGCCCAATCACAGGTATAGGTATATGGAATATTCCATCATTGGCTGTTAACGATTCTGTAAAATTAGAAATCAATGCAACAGTCATTCAACAAGGCGTATTCTTTAATATTGCTGAAGTATTTTCGGTTGGAGCAGGACAAGCAGATATAGACTCATCTCCAAACAATTCAAAACTTAACGAAGATGATATTGCAACGGCTTGTTTTTCTGTGCCACTTTACTGGTATCCAGGCGAAGAATACAGAGTTTCAGTTCCTGCACCTTACAAATATGGTTCGACAATCAAATGGTTTAATGGCACTACTGAGATTAGACCAGGCTCAACGGTTGCAGTTGTCAATGCCGATTCATCATTGACTATTAAAGCTCCTGGCACATTTACTTTTGTTACAAACGTAACAAATTGTCCAGCACAAGGCTGTTGTGCGATTCAAATCGTTCAAGGCCCTTATGGCAGTATTGGTGACTACGTTTGGCAAGATATAAACAATGATGGCAAACAAGGAGAAACTACTACCGAACCGCCAGTGGCGGGTGTGAAAGTTTATCTGTTGAGTGCATCAAATACTAAACTTGATTCAACAACAACTAATAACTCAGGAAAATATGTATTCGATACTTTGGTAAATGGTACTTACAAAGTAAAATTTGTAATTCCAACAGGAAGCTCAATTACGGGTAAGACTTTAGGTGGCGACCCAACCAAAGATAGTGATGCAAATCCAGATGGTACTACTGATGTAATTTCTATCAATACTACATTACCAGTTGGCAATGTAGGTCGTAATAACACAACGGTTGATGCGGGTATCAAAACTGTCTTCGGTTCAATCGGAGATTATGTTTGGAACGATTCAAATAATAATGGCTTACAAGATTCTGCCGAAACAGGTGTAAGTAGCATTATCGTAGAATTATATGCTTCGGATGCAATTGGTTTGCCAATTGGAATTCCGTTGAAAAAAGATACAACTGATGCAAGCGGTAAATATTTGTTTACTGGCTTACCAACAAGAAACTACATTGTGAAAGTAGTTACAAACTCACTTCCATCGGGTTCTCAACTCACTGCTAAACAAGATATTGGAACTAATGATGCCATTGATAGCGATTTCAACCCAAGCACAGGTTTATCTGATAAAATTACAGTTGACCTTTCTGATACTACTAAGAAAAATATCTTGACAGTTGATTGTGGTATTTACAGTCCACTTGGCTCAATCGGAGACTTTGTATGGAAAGATACCAACAACAACGGTTTACAAGATACTGGCGAAGTAGGTGTTGAAGGTGTAAAATTAGAATTATACGCTTCTGATGCCTTAGGAAACCCAATAGGTGCGGCAACCAATACAACTACTACCAATACGAATGGTTTTTATACATTTAATAATCTACCAAAAGGTGATTATGTTATAAGAATCGTAACCAGCACATTACCAGCGACATCCCAGTTTTCAAGTAAAGTAAATGCAGGCGATGACACGAAAGACAGTGATTTCAATCCAACTTCGGGTTATTCACCAAAAATCAGCATCGACCCATTTGTAGCAACACTGAAAGACAACCAAACGATTGATGGAGCTATCTATCTACCAGTTGTTTGTGCTGAATTAGTAACTATCGCAGTTGATGCAGATATTTGCTCGGGCGATACAACTTCAATCA
>JBKBSS010000132.1:0-8580 GCA_046291385.1 Emticicia sp.
GATGGTTTAGAATTAATTGCTCAAATTCGTCTAATTTTTGATAATTATGGTTTTCAAACGCAAATTTTGGCTGCTTCGGTTCGTCACCCAATTCATATTATCAAATGTGCTGAAATTGGTTCTGATGTAATGACAGGCCCATTAAGTGCGATGTTGGCTTTATTGAAACACCCTTTAACCGATAGCGGACTGGAGAAATTCTTGGCCGATTATAAAAAAGTAAATGGTTGATAAGTAGTCAATAGTCGACAAGTCCACAGTAAGTTAATTAGGCTTACGCCTATCATTTTTTTTATTCCACACAACTCCTCAACCATAAATCTCTTCATTTCAATAATCTCCAACGTTTAATACTTGCCTGCTACATTATTCAACCTTCTCTTTTCCATTTTTGAAACCCAACCTTCGATTTCTCCTTTTGGTTTAGAAGCTTAAATTTTATCGACACGGTCAATCCAAATCTCGTTTTGCGTAAAACTTTTATTTCTAATCAACTTTTTTTATGCTGAACCTAATTGTAAAACATTTTTTCAAATTATTCCTTTGGCCTATCAATACCAAAATATAAAGCCAAGGTACTGGTTACTTCCACCAGCTTCAATTTCTACTAAATTGAAGTTCATAAAACTTACAAAGAGTTTTAAATTTCATACAAATAACGTATAGTGACTTGTTTTCTGAATTAGCATAAAAATTTTGAACAATAATCGTGTACAATTGACACTTTCTAAGATTACTGAACATTTGTTGTGCTTATTTAGTGAATTGTGCTACTTTATTTTTAAGTCAATACCTTTCTTTGCAGAAGTAATTTTATATTATTTATTAAATGATTCATATTTATTGATTATGAAACAAATTGACTTGTACATTTCAATCAGTCGGAAAAAGTTGTACTTTATTGTGGGAGGCATTTTACTTTTGATTGCTTTTTCGAGCTTTTCGTTAAAAGCTCAAACGGTCAAAGGAACAGTTAAGTCGAACACAGGAGAAACCATTCCTGGGGCAGCCGTTACTATCAAGGGAACAACTCAAGGTATTAATGCTGGTGCGATGGGAGAATTTTCAATTTTTTGTACGCCGAAACAAATCTTGGTTTTTAGTTCTGTTGGATACAAGGCCAAAGAAGTTGTGGTAGGAAATCAAAAAATTATTAACGTTGAGTTGGAAGAAATTCTATCGGAATTATCCGAGGTAGTAGTTGTTGGTTATGGAAGACAAAAGAAAGAAGGTGTTGTAGCATCTGTAACTCAAACCACCAACAAAGAGCTTGAAAGAGCTGGTGGGGTTTCGAGTATTGGTGCTGCTTTGACAGGAAATGTTCCAGGCTTGATTACTAATGCCAGTACTGGACTTCCTGGTGCAGAAGACCCACAGATTCTGATTCGTGGTCGTAGCTCTTGGAATAACTCCGAACCATTGATTCTTGTGGATGGCGTTGAGCGTCCGATGAACAGTGTGGACATCAGTTCGGTAGAAACAATTACCGTTCTAAAAGATGCTTCGGCAACGGCCGTTTTCGGTTCGAGAGGTGCAAATGGTGTAATCTTGATTACTACTAAACGTGGACAGACGGGTAAAGCTTCTATCAGAGCTACTGTAAATACGATTGTGAAAGCTCCATCTAAATTGCCACAAAAGTATGATTCTTATGATGCTTTGGGAATAAGAAATGAAGCAATCGAATACGAACTTGCAGCAAGACCAGAGGGTTGGAGAAATTATACGCCTCAGGCGATAATTAATAAGTATAGATTTCCAGCCAACCTTGCAGAAGCAGAGCGTTATCCGAATGTTGATTGGGAGGAAGCATTGTTTAAGCCTTACGCTATTTCAAATAACGCAAACTTGAATATTAGTGGCGGAACAAATCTGGTAAAATATTTTACCAGTGCAGATATTTTGCAAGAAGCCGATTTGTTTAAGGTGTACGATAACAAGCGTGGATACCAACAAGGTTTTGGATTTAACCGTTTGAATGTTCGTAGTAATTTAGACTTTCAATTATCAAAAAGTACGTTATTTAAAACAAACCTTTCGGGGTCGTATGGTGTCAGAAAAAGTCCGTGGGGTTTCTCAGGAAGTCAATATGGGCCTTGGATTGATGCTTACAGTGCTGCACCAGATTTGTTTTTACCAAAATATGCTGATGGTTCGTGGGGCTTTTACGCACCTAACCAAGCAAGAGCCGAAAACTCAGCTTTGAGCCTTGCGATTGGAGGTGTTCAGTATCAAACTACTGCCCGAATTACTACTGATTTTACCTTAGAACAAGATTTAGACAAACTGGTGAAAGGTTTGAGAGCTGCTGGAACTGTTTCATTGGATAATACTTTCGTAGAGTCAGACCGTGGGGTGAACGACCTTTTCAACGGAACACAACGCAAATGGATAAACCCTGATAATGGCGTTGAAACTTTCCAACAAGCCGTTGATGGTATCACAGGATTTGACTTTCAAGAAGGTATCAAGTGGAACCCAGCCGCAGGAAATATTGGAGCGAGTCAGAGACGTTTGTTTTATCAGTTGCAGTTAAATTATAATACAACCATTGCAGGAAAGCACAATATTACTGCGATGGGTTTGACTAACAGAAACGTTTTTGCGAGTGGAAATACAATTCCATCGTATCGTGAAGACTGGGTGTTTAGAACAACCTACAATTTCAATAATAAATACACTATCGAATATAACGGAGCTTATAATGGTTCTGAGCAATTTGCGAGCGACTACCGTTTTGCCTTTTTCTCATCTGGTGGAGCAAACTGGGTTATCTCGAACGAGAATTTTATGAAACCTTTGAAATTCATCAATTCATTAAAACTCCGTATGTCTTACGGGCAAACTGGTTTTGATAATCTGGGTGTAAGATGGCCGTATTTAGAGCAATGGTCTTACGGTGGAAGGTCGAGACTTGGAGTTACGGGTGAAGGTGCCGAGCAAAGTCCATATATTTGGTATTCGCAAGCAACAGTTGGAAATCCAACGGTTCAGTGGGAAGAATCAGAAAAGTTTAACGTAGGATTAGATTTTGAGATTTTGAAAGGTTTAGTAAAAGGTAAAGCAGACTTTTTTCAAGACAACAGAAGTAAGATTTTGTTGACAGGTAGAGCTGACGTTCCGAGTTATTTTGGAGCTGCTCCGCCAGTAGCAAACTTGGGTGCAGTTAAATCTCAAGGTTACGAAGTAGAACTACATTTCAATAAAAACTTAGGGAAATTTCGTTTGTGGGCTGACGTCAACATGACTCACACTGAAAATAAAATTTTGGAACGTGCCACTCCAGAATTACTACCAGATTATCAGAAACCCGAAGGAATGCAAATCGACCAAGTTTATTCTTATGTAAACAATGGATTGTATAATACTTGGGACCAATTGTACGGCAGTACGATGCACAACGTAAACGATAATCAGAAACTTTTGGGTAATTATTACTTAGTTGATTATAATGCTGATGGCGTGATAGATTCACAAGATAGAATCCCTTACGGACACACGGGTTGGCCTCAAAATACCTACAATGCTACATTTGGTTTAGATTGGAAAGGCTTATCTGCATTTGTTCAGTTCTACGCAGTAAATAACGCAACACGTCAAGTTGTTTTCACAAGTTTAAGTGGTCAGAGTAATACCGTATATCAGGAAGGAGCATATTGGTCGCCACAAAATCCAAACGGAACACCAATTCCACGTTGGTTAACTACACCTTTCGGCGATTACCGAGGCACGCAGTATATGTACGATGGCTCGTATGCAAGATTAAAAAATGCTGAAATAGCTTATACATTCAACACAGAACTCAGCAGAAAAATGGGTTTCAACAGTCTCAGAGTATATCTGAACGGCAATAATCTCTACGCTTGGAGCAAAATGCCTGATGATAGAGAATCAAATTTTGCTGGTACAGGTTGGGCATCACAGGGAGCTTATCCGACAGTAAAAAGATATAATTTGGGTTTAAACTTAACTTTCTAATTAATTAAAATCATGAAAAATAGAATAAAACTTTTACTTGTAGTTTGTTCATTATCTTTTGGGGTTACTTCATGTTCAGACTTCTTAGACCGTGACCCTCAATCACTCGTATCGGAAAAAGATGCGTTCAAAAACTTTGTGAATTTTCAAGGTTTTACTGAAGAGCTTTATCATACTGTCCCCGATTTTACCAATGGTTATTGGACTAATTCATTCAACTGGGGAGAAGATGAAATACAATCAACGGCTCAGAATTTCCACTTTGGCGTAAAAATCGACAATGGTGATTTTTGGGGCTGGCAACGCAATTTCGACGGCTGGCAAGCTGGTTGGATGGACCGTAATAATAATGTAACAAACGACGACCGTTTTTCAAAATCGCTTTGGGGTTTGGGCTGGTATGGTATTCGTAAGGCAAACTTAGGTTTAGCAAATTTGGATAAATTGACCGATGCCACTCAAGAAGAGAAAGACTTAATCAAAGGGCAATTATTGTTTTTCCGTGGATGGTATCATTTCATGTTCATGCAATATTTTGGTGGACTTCCATACATTGATAAAGTATTGCCTGGCGATGAAAAACTGACAATGCCACGTCTGAAATACAGCGAGTGTGCTGATAAAGCGGCTGCCGATTTCAGAGAAGCTGCCAACTTATTGCCAACCGACTGGGATAACACAACGGCTGGTAAAAGAACGTTGGGTAAAAACATGTTGCGTATCAATAAAATTATGGCTTTGGGCTATTTAGGTAAAAATTACCTTTGGGCAGGAAGTCCGTTGATGAACCAAGTTTCTGGTGGAAGTACTTCATATAATGCTGATTATTGCAAAAAAGCAGCCGAAGCCTTTGGTGAATTGCTTAGTTTGACCGAAAGCGGTGCAGCTCCTCACAAATTAGTTCCGTTTGCACAGTATTCTACCAATTTCTACACTACTGGTCAAAACTGGCAAATTCCAGGTGGTACAGAAGCTATTTTCCGTGGCCCGTACTATGGTGCAAATAATTCAAACTGGGGAACAAGCAAGCAATACAGTCCATTGATTATCAGTGAAGGAGATGTGAAGTTTTTACCAACTTCAAACTACGTTACTAACTATGGAATGGCAAACGGAATGCCGATTAAAGATATTACAAAAGCAGACCCAGAGTCAGGTTATAATCCAGAATTTCCGTGGAAAGGCCGTGACCCACGTTTTTATAATGACATCGTTTTTGATGGCGTAAGAATGGTTGCAGGAAGTATTCCAAACGCCGCTGAGGTAAATAACCGAAATGCAAATTTGCATACTGGAGGCTCATACCGTGACATCGCTACTGGAAGCCGAACAGGATTTTTATTATTCAAATTTGTACCAAGAACAGCCAATAAATACGACCAAGGATACAGCTACGATAAGAGTTTGAATATCAAAGTTCCTTATATGCGTCTCGCAGATGTTTATTTGATGTATGCCGAAGCTGCTGCACAAGGTTTTGGTTCGGCTTCAGGAAAATCAAGTAACTATTCAAAAACGTCAGCCGATGCCATCAATGTAATCAGAGAAAGAGCTGGAGTAAGCAGAATTGCTACTAAATTTTTAGGCTCGTTGGATGCTTACATGGAAGAAGTAAGACGTGAACGTGCGGTTGAACTTGCTTTTGAAGGACATCGCTTTAATGACCTCCGTCGTTGGTTAGTACTTTCTAAAAGCCCTTACACACTCAAAAAATCAATTGAATTTGATAGAGCAGCCGCCCTTGACCCTGCTAAAGACCCGAAAGAAAATCGAGTGTTGAACTTGCGTGAAACTACAATCTTAGAGCGTAAGTTCACCGACAAACATAACTGGTTGCCACTAAAGGTCAATGACGTGAATTTGTATCTGGAATTTTCGCAAAACCCAGGTTGGTAAGCAAAATTCGATTCATATAATGAGATAATAATTGATAAACGAATAAAAAATGAAGTTTATAAAAATAATTATGGGCTTGTGTCTGCTTCTGGCTTTACCAAAAGCCGAAGTAATAGGGCAAAAAAGCACTCCGACTATTAAAGTAAAGGCCAAAGTACTTGGTTCTGACAAACAGCCGATTAGCGGTGCTACGGTTAAAGGCTCTGAAGAAAAAGGTAAAACTGTTACTACCGATGCTTCGGGGGCATTCATGATTGAAGTTCCAAAAAATGATTTGATTTCAATAGTTGCTACTGGCTTTGTGACTAAATATGTTACAGCTACCGAGCAAATTAGCGAAATCGTTATTGCACCAAACGGAAATAGCGAAAAAGTAAATGTTGCTTTTCGTGAAATTAATAAAAGAGACTTGCTTGGTGGAGTAGAGTCTGTAAATGTAAGAGAACTTCTCACAAAAAACTACTTTACTTATACACTTGCCGATATGGAAACTTTAGTTCCTGGTTTCAATGGCAATAGTAATTGGGGAATGGGAAATTATTTGTTTATGATAGATGGTGTGCCTCGTGAAACTGGAAACGTTGCACCAACCGAAATTGAACAAATTGTTTTCTTGAAAGGAGCAAATGCAGTGGCTTTGTATGGTAGCCGTGCAGCCAAAGGCGTGATTAATATAATCACAAAAAGAGGTGTTGCTGGAAAGAACAGATTTGACCTCAGAATCAATAACGGTATAAATACACCAAAGGCTATGCCTCGTTATTTGGGTTCGGGCGAATACATGACGCTTTACAATGAGGCTCGTAGAAATGATGGATTAACAAGTCTGTATTCTGATTTAGATATTTACAATTACGCTTCGGGGAAAAACAAATATCGTTATCCGAGTATTGATTTTTACTCGCCAGAATACCTCAAAAGCTCTTATGGAAGTTATGATGCTACGGCTGAAATTTCGGGAGGAAACGAAAGGGTTAAATACTATACCAACTTAGGGTATGCAAAAACCAGTTCGCTTTTAAACTTCGGTGAGGCAAAAAATAACAACAACTCTGACCGACTTAATTTTCGTGGTAATATTGATGTAAACCTCAACGAATATATCAATTTCAATGCCGATGCTACTGCTATCTTTTTTACAGGACGTGGTGTAAACGCTAACTTCTGGAATAGTGCGACAACTATTCGTCCGAATCGTTTTTCACCGCTTATTCCAATTGATTTGGTTGAAAAAGAAGATGCCGCTTCACAGGTTTTTATTAAAAACAGCAATAATATTATTGATGGCAAATATTTACTCGGTGGCACTCAATTAGACCAAACCAATCCACTGGCTACGATTTATTCGGGTGGAAATAACCAATACGCTAACCGTCAATTTCAGTTTAATACTGGAATCAAAGCTGACTTACGAAACGTATTGAAAGGACTAACTTTCAAATCATCTTTTGCTGTTGACTATGCTACCGAATATTCATTGTCATACAATTATACGTATGCAACTTATGCTCCTACTTGGAATAGTTACAGCGGCACCGACCTCATTAGTGGTCTGACGCTCTATAACCAAGATTCAAGGTCGGGAACTCAAAACGTAACGGGTAACAGATACCGTCAAACGATAGCTTTATCTGGTCAGTTCAATTACGATAGAATTTACAACGCCAATCATCATTTGTCGGCTATTTTATTGGTTAATGGTTTTCAGCAATCAGAATCGGCCATTTATCACCGAACCAGCAATTCAAATTTAGGTTTACTGGCGAGCTATAATTTCAAGCAAAAATATTACATGGATTTAAGTGCGGCTTATGTGCATTCGTCTAAACTTCCGCAGAGTAATCGTCAGGCACTTTCGCCATCGGTTTCTTTGGGCTGGAGAATAAGCGAAGAATCGTTCCTCAAAAATTCTGATGTAATTGATGATTTGAAACTGACGGCTTCTGCAAGTATCTTACAAACCGACCTTGATATTAACAATTATTACCTATATCAAGGTATTTACACAGGTGCGGGTCAATGGTATGGTTGGAAAGACGGTACGGGCATTCAAGCTACTGAGTCAAGAAGAGGCGATAACCCAAATATGACTTTTCCGAAACGTGAAGAAATTACGATTGGATTTGAAGGTTCATTTTTCAAGAAATTCTTGACATTAAATGGTAATTTTTTCGTCAATAAAATCTCTGGAAATATCATCCAAGCTGCTGTTTTATTTCCGAGTTATTTTACAACTGGTTTCCCTGTTTCATCATTTATTCCTTTCGTAAACTACAACGATGATAAGCGTGTTGGTTTTGATTTTGGGGCAAATTTGAACAGAAAATTAGGAAATATTAACTGGACAATGGGTCTAAACGCTACTTATTATGAAGCTACGGCCTCTAAAAGAGCTGAATTATTTGAAAATACCTACCAAAATCGCCAAGGAAAACCATTGGATGCCATGTGGGGCTTGCAAAGTTTAGGATTGTTCCAAACTAAGGAAGAAATCGTTTCATCGCCAACGCAAACATTTGGACAAGTAAAACCTGGTGATATTAAGTACAAAGACCAAAACAACGACGGCACGATTGACACCCGTGACGAAGTATATTTGGGCAGAGGTGGCTGGTTTGGTTCTCCACTTACATTGGGTCTAAACTTTACGGCACAATGGAAAAAGCTCACCTTTTTTGCTTTAGGAGTGGGTCGTTTCGGAGGAAA
>JBKBSS010000133.1:0-8558 GCA_046291385.1 Emticicia sp.
GTTCGGCATCCAAATTTTCGAGCAACTGGCGTGGAGCTTCGTAAATATCATTGGCACGACCCAATTAACAAGAATCGTGATACGTAATTTTTTGTCCTTTGAAACTGCCTCCACCTTCAATTTTTACTCGCCCTTCGTTGATTAATTGCTGTAAATACGTCGAATGGTGAATCACTTCGTAGTTTCCGCCCAGTTCTGGATACTCGTTTTTAAGCGTATTGAAGCAATGCG
This sequence comes from Emticicia sp., assembly GCA_046291385.1. GTDB lineage: Bacteria > Bacteroidota > Bacteroidia > Cytophagales > Spirosomataceae > Emticicia. The sequence continues at coordinate 232 of JBKBSS010000133.1, forward strand.
GACACGCCGTCACGATTTTCTTGACACCATAGCCATTCAACACTTGAATATTTTGTTGAGCCAACATCTGAAATGTGAATTCGTTGCCTGCTCTGCGTGCTGGGTCGCCCGTACACGCCTCTTCTGTGCCGAGAACAGCAAATTTTACCCCAATTTTATTCAAAATCTTTACAAACGAAATCGTCACTTTTTTATATCGGTCATCAAACGAACCAGCACAACCCACCCAAAACAATACTTCGGGTTCTTGACCATTTGCTGCCATTTCTGCCATTGTTGGCACTTTATATTCGATAGTTTCTGCCATTTTTTTAATTAAGAATGTAGAATTAAGAATTGAGAATAATTTTTATTGTAACTCAGCATTAACAAAAATAGTATGCGTGCATAATATTTGCAAGCGAGTAGCCGAAAATTATTTCTTGCAAAATAATCAATTTTCTAATCTAAGGCTGAATTTAGTACCTTTGAGTATTGTTTAGAATGTAGTTAACTAAAAAGTTGAGGAGCATTCTTAATCGCTACGGCGAACCGTTCTACATTTTTCATTTTACATTATTCATTATAAATGGAAGGTCTTTTTTCTGTTGAAACAACATATTTTGCTGATGTGATTTTGCCCGTGCCGATTCCACGGATGTTTACGTATCGTGTGCCGAGAAACTTTGTTGATGAGATAAAAATCGGAGCGAGAGTTATCGTTGAATTTGGTAAAAACCGAGTCGTGACGGCGGTTGTCGGACGGATTCATGAAACGCCTCCCGCAAAATATCAAGCAAAATATATCCTCGAACTACTTGATACAGAGCCACTTATAACTAAACAGCAACTTTGGTTATTCGATTGGATTGCCGATTATTATATGTGCTGTGTGGGCGAAGTGATGAATGTAGCAGTACCTTCGGGACTGAAAGTTACGAGTCAATCGAGGATTCAACTCAACCCTGACTTTGACCATCCAGAGCTTTTGGAAGAAAACGAAACTGAGTTTTTAGAGATTCTGAAAAACCACGCTTCATTAACTTACGATGATGCGTTGAAATTTGTGGGCGAAACCAATATCAACACCATGATAAAGTCGTTGATTGGCAAGCACGCAATTATTATGTATGAGGAAGTAAAGGAAAAATATAAGCCGAAAATTGCTAAAAAGATTCGATTAAAAAGGGTTTATGAAGGCAGCGAAGAAGTTGCCAATTTGATTGATTCGTTGGCAAAAAATGCCAAACAACAAACAGTTGTTTTGGAATATTTACGCCAAATTCCGATGCACCAACTCCGTGAACGCAATCAGTTGGGAGTTGATAAATCGTTTTTTACGCAAGGCGAAACTTCCGATTCTTCGCTCAATAAATTGATTGAAAAAGGAATTTTGGAGCAGTTTGAAATAGTAGTTTCTCGTTTTGGTGATGATATGCCCGCCGAGCCAGTAAAAATTGAGCTGACCGAAGCCCAACAGCAAGCAAGTAATGAAGTTTTGACGCATTTTCAAGAAAAAGATGTGGTTTTGCTGCACGGAATTACGGGCAGTGGAAAAACTGAAATTTATATTGATTTGATTCAGCAGGTGCTGGAAGGTGGCTCGCAAGTATTGTTTTTATTGCCCGAAATTGCTCTAACAACCCAAATTGTGGTGCGGATGAAGCGAGTTTTTGGCGATAAAATGGGCGTGTATCACTCCAAATTTTCGGACAACGAGCGAGTTGAAGTTTGGAAAGGAGTACTCGAAGGACGTTACCAATTTGTGGTGGGCGTTCGTTCGGCGGTTTTCTTGCCGATGGATAATTTGGGTTTGGTGATTATTGACGAAGAACACGAAAGTTCGTACAAACAATATGACCCCGCTCCACGCTACCATGCCCGTGATGTGGGTATTATGTTGGGGCTGAAACAAGGTGCGAAAATCTTGTTGGGTTCGGCTACGCCATCGCTCGAAAGCTATTATCAAGCCACTACTGGCAAATATGGATTAGTTACGCTCAACCAACGCTACGGAAACGCTCAATTGCCTGATATTCAATTAATTGACTTAAAGGCGGAGCGTAAAGCAAAAACCATGAGAAATGATTTTTCGGGAACTTTGTGCCAGCATATTGAACATAATTTAGCGATTGGTGAGCAAACAATTATTTTTCAAAACCGACGTGGTTATTCGCCGTATCTGAATTGCCAAGAATGTAATTGGATTGGTGAATGTGAACAATGTGCGGTGAGTTTGACCTACCACCTCGACTCGAAAGAATTGCGTTGCCACTATTGCGGACATAAAGAGGAAATTCCGAGGGCTTGTCCAGCTTGTGGTTCGGGTAAAATACGAACGGTGGGTTTTGGTACTGAAAAATTGGAAGATGATTTGAGAATTATGTATCCAGCGGCACGGGTGCAACGGATGGATTTAGACACGACTCGCACAAAAAATGCTTATCAGACGATTCTTGGAGAGTTTGAGCAAGGAAATACTGATATTTTGGTCGGAACGCAGATGATTAGTAAAGGATTGGATTTCGACCGAGTGAGTTTAGTTGGGATTTTTGATGCCGACCGTATGATTCACTTCCCAGATTTTCGGGCGGCCGAACGGGCGTTTCAGATGCTTACGCAGGTGAGCGGGCGTGCAGGCCGACGTGAGAAAAAGGGTTTGGTGCTGATTCAGACCAACAATACGCAGCAGAGTTTACTACACAAAGTCGTGGCGAACGATTATATGGGTTATTATAATGATGAAATCAAGGAGCGAGAAGGGTATTTTTATCCGCCTTTTACTCGTGTGATTTCGATAACTGTGAAGCACGAAGAACAAGACAAAGCCGAAAAAGCTGCTCATTGGTTGGCCAATAAATTGCTCGAAAAACTCGGAAAAGCTCGTGTACTCGGCCCCGAAAAAGGCATGGTTGAGCGAGTAAGAAATAAGTTTTTGTTTGACATTTTGCTAAAACTTGAGAAAGATAAACTCAACATAAAAGCCGCCAAGGTTTTCTTACAAGAACAAATCGACGCCTTAATGACTCAACGTGAGTTTAGAGGGGTTTATGTGGTGGTGGATGTGGATGCGGTGTAGGGTTATTAGAATTTACTTGTTATTGATGGTGATTTCGTTTAAATCGGTGTCAATACAAAACTTCGTCCCTTCCAAAAAATCAAGTCCTAATAAACCGTCAGAGTTTGAGAAAATTCCGTGCGATAAAAAGTCATAGACTTGTATTTGAAATCTATTCTTTATAATTCCCATTGACTTCATTTGATGAACTTCAAAAGTTTTTGATTTTGCAATGCCATTTGCAGTTTCTATTTCAACCAACTATGCCATCTTTTAATTCGTATCCTGCCAAATAGAGAGCATTACTATCAATAGTTATTTGAGCATCCACTATCAAGCACCATTCTAAGTTTACTCTTTTTATCTAAAGTAATACTAACAATTATTAGATTAGCATCAGCCATTCTTTCAAAACCGTAGGTCATTTTTTGTTACTGTTAAAAATCCCCGTTAATGCTCTTACAGGCTTGAAAGTACCTGTATAAATAACAGTGATAGTTTCAAAATTACTTGTTTTTTCTTTACCAAGATAGCAAACTTCTTTTTTGTCTTTGCTATGTAAAACAGGTACGCCTGACGATACATTTAGTATCGAAATTATCCATTTTTGGATTTCCAATTAAAACCCACTCATTAGGATATAAATTCTTTATTTCATCAATACTTTTATTTAATTCGTTCACAATTTTCGTTCACAATTTCTGAATTATTTTAATTTTGGAACAAATTTGTAGCAAATAACATTCATTTTTTGTTCTTTTCTTGGTAAAAGAATGAGGTTTTAGAAGAACGTATGGAACGGATGTAGTAGTTGGTATTTATTGGTTATAAAAGCAATCCTCCCCCGTTCCCGCTCTCTTAGCAATCGTATTTTGACATATCCTGATGTCATGTCAATTTAAAAATTTCGTTCTGGAGAACGAAGCCGCCCGTACGAAATTTAAAACTTCACATACCAACAAAAGTCGATAATTTCCCACAACAGGTCGATAAACGTTGAAAATACCTTCATCGGTTTTAGATTTTTTGGGCTTATAGTATTACCTTTCGTTTCAAGACAAATTATCAACAATCATGAAAAAACTCTACCCCCTCTCATTAATTTTCTGGTTTATAATAACCTGTATCAGTACAAGCTTCGCCCAAAAAGTAAGCATCACTGGCATTGATTCTTCTTTAAAACCTGGCGATGATTTCTTTATGTACGTCAACGGAAAATGGTATAATTCTACCGAAATTCCTGCTACTCAATCGGGTGTTGGGGCTTATTCGTTTATGAATTATCCGCAACGCATACGTTTACAAGGTATTTTGGATAGTGTTTCGGCTGCCAAAAGCCTCAAAGGTAGTATCGAGCAAAAAGTGGGAGATTTTTATGCTTCGGGTATGGATACCACAACTATCAATAAAAGAGGCTACGACCCTATAAAACCTTTGCTCAAACAAATTGATGGCATCAAAAATATGGCTGGTATTATGAAGTATGTGGCTGACCAGCAGAAGTTTAATAATTTTTCGATAATCGGTTTTCGTGTTGGTCCAGATATTAAAAACAGTGCTATCAATATCGTCAATGTAGGTCAAACAGGCATTGGTTTACCCGAAAGAGATTATTATTTCAGAACTGATTCTTCGACGCTTTTTATTCAAAAATCCTATCAAAATTACCTAAGTACATTGTTCAAACTTACGGGTATAGATGCAGCTAATGCAAACAAAATGGCTTCGGGTGCGTATAATATTGAGAAAGAATTGGCGGTATCGCACAAAACCAATATCGAACGCCGAAACGTGCAGGCCAATTATAATAAATTGGCGGTTGCAGATATTGCCAAAAAACAACCAAACATTGGCTGGCAAACATTTTTTGTAGCTTTGGGAGTGAAGATAGATTCGCTGAATGTACAACAACCTGCTTATTATGACCGATTAAATACTTTACTGGCTTCGGCATCTATCGAAGATTGGAAAGCTTATTTAAGAGCAAAAACGCTGGTTTCTTATGCTGATTTCTTGAGCAAATCATTCACAAAAGCATCTTTTGAATACGCAAAAGTACTGTCAGGGCAATCTACTCAAAAACCACGTGGAGAAGAGATTACGGATGCTGTAGATAAATCGCTCGGACATGGACTTGCTCAGCTCTACGTGAAAAAATATTTCCCCGAAGAAGCTAAGCGACGCATGAAAGAACTGGTGAAGAATCTAAAAACGGCCTTTGAAAACAGAATCAATAACCTCGAATGGATGAGCGATTCGACCAAAACAAAAGCCAAAGAAAAACTTTACGCATTTACCGAAAAAATTGGCTATCCTGATAAATGGAGAGATTACTCGAAAGTTGTCATCAATCGTAGTACTTATTTTGAAAATCGACTGGCTACGAGCAAAAATGATTTTGTATATGCACTTTCAAAAGTAGGTCAGCCCGTTGACCGCACCGAATGGGGAACAACTCCGCCAACCGTCACGGCCTATAACAATCCGCCATTGAATGAAATTGTTTTTCCTGCGGGAATTCTTCAACCGCCGTATTTTGATATAAATGCCGATGATGCCCTCAATTACGGTGGAATTGGAATGGTGATTGGCCACGAAATTACGCACTCTTTTGATGACCAAGGAGCTTTGTATGACAAACAAGGCAACGTAAAAAACTGGTGGAAGGCAGACGATTTTAAGAAATTCAAAGCTAAAACTCAACTTGTAATTGAGCAATACGATAAGTTTACGGTACTTGATTCGATGCACGTAAAAGGTGCTTTAACGGTTGGAGAAAATACAGCCGATATTGCTGGAATTGCCATTGCTTTCGATGCTTTCAAACTAACGCAGCAAGCAAAAAGCAATGAAAAAATTGATGGTTTTACGCCCGAACAACGTTTTTTCATTTCAATTGCCCGAATATGGCGTGTAAAAACCAAAGATGCTTTCATGCGAACGTATGTAAACACCAATCCGCACTCGCCCGCAAAATGGCGTGTGAATGGGCCATTGATGAACTTTACACCTTTTTACAAAGCATTTGATATAAAACCTGGTGATAAAATGTACAAACCCGAAAGCGAACGCATAACGGTTTGGTAAAAGTCTTGTTGTTGTATAAATTAAAACACCTCTGTTAAGAATATTTCTTAGCAGAGGTGTTTTAGTATAGTTTGATTGTAGTTTAAAAGTTTGGTTTAGATGGACGAAGAGTTGGAAATTTGCAAAGTATTAGTAAATATAATTTATGTAAATTATAAATTTAATTCTATGTAAATCATAAAATAAAATTTATGTAAATCAATAAATAAGACTATATTTGTGCTTTAAACAGAATCAATATGATAAAGCGAAATATAACCAAAACGATTAATGAACTGATGCTTGTTTATCCAGTTATTGCCCTTACTGGACCAAGGCAGTCGGGCAAAACTACTTTACTTAAAAGTATGTTTAAAGATTATCGTTATGTTTCGCTTGAAAATCCAGATAATCGACTTTTTGCTGAGCAAGACCCCAACAGTTTCTTAGAATTATATAATCAAAACGTTATTTTTGACGAAATCCAACGAGTACCTTCTTTGTTTTCTTATATCCAAACCTTGGTAGATGAATCGAAAATAATGGGACAATTTGTGCTATCTGGTTCGCAGAATTTCAGTTTGATGAAAAATATTACCCAAAGTTTGGCGGGCAGAGTGGCTCTTTTCAAACTTCTACCCTTTGATTTTGAAGAACTACAATCTCATAACTTATTATTACCCGATTATGCTTCCATGATTGTTCGTGGGTGTTATCCCGCATTATATGACCGTCCAATTCCTACCGCAACTTTTTATGCCAATTATATCGAAACTTACGTAGAACGAGATTTATCAGAGCTTTTGAATGTGAAAGATATTCGTTTATTTCGAACATTTTTAAAACTGTGTGCAGGAAGAATCGGGCAACAGCTTAATCTAACAAATCTTGCGAATGAAGCTGGGATTTCGATACCAACCGTAAAATCATGGTTGTCAATTTTAGAAAGCAGTTATATTGTTTATCAACTATCGCCATTTTTCAATAATTTCAACAAAAGATTAGTAAAAAGCACCAAATTATACTTTTATGATACTGGTTTAGTGAGCTTTTTACTGGGAATAAAAAGCGAAAAAGCAATTCACGAAAGCGAATTTAAAGGTGCTTTATTTGAAAATATGGTCATTAATGAATACATGAAGCAAAATTATCACCATAATTTATATCACGAATTTTACTATTGGCGAGATTCAAACGGACATGAAGTTGATTTATTGGTTAGCAATGAAACAGCTTATGATATTATAGAAATAAAAGCAACAAAAACAGTTTTACCAAAACTCTTTGAAGGTTTAGATTTGCTTAAAAACATCGGAAAAGAAACCATCAATCGGAAAATTTTAGTTTATGGTGGGGTTGAAAATCAAAACCGAAATGATTATAAAGTATGGGCTTGGAATAATCTCAAAATTGAATTTTGAGATTATTCCGTTTTGAGGGAAACAATACCCGTGCAAAACTGTAAACTAAGCACGGATGAAATGCACAAAATAGTTATTTCTCATTCAAACACTCAAAAACCATTCTATAAAAATCGGGGTGTGATTGCCAAGTTTGTCCAGAAACGTATTTTCCATCTCTCACGGCTTCATTTTTGCCCACAAAATTTCCTCCACAGGCTTCTACTTCAAATCTTACGTTTTCGTAGCAAGTAACGGTTTTGTTTTTAACCAAACCTGCGGCCGTCAGAATCTGAATTCCGTGGCAAATCGAGAAAACAAATTTATCAGCTTTATCAAATTCTCTGACGATTTCGATTACTTTTTCGTTGTGGCGTAAAAACTCAGGAGCTCTTCCGCCCAAAATCAAAATGGCGATATAATCCTCTGTTTTTACATCGTCAAAAGCAATATTTGACTCAACGATATAGCCTGGTTTTTCGATGTAAGTATCCCAGCCAGGTTCAAAATCATGGATAACCAAATTGAGCCTTTTTACGCTCGGTGCCGCAATAACTGCCTCATAGCCAGCTTCTTCAAAGCGATGTTTTCCGTATAAACATTCGTAACCTTCACCAGCATCGCCAGTAATAATCAATATTTTCTCTTTCATTGTACAAAATAAGGTTGAATAAAAAGCAAATATAAAGAGATTCTACTACTCTTAATGTAGGTTTAAGGGCATTCTTGCGAAAACAAAGAACTTTTTTTTAAAGTTGAAAACTTAGCAATGCACAGCTTATGTGCATTTTTTCAATAATTTCGCTCAAAATTCGCTATATTTG
>JBKBSS010000134.1:0-8475 GCA_046291385.1 Emticicia sp.
ATATGCCGAATTACCTTTTTTCAAAAACAGCCTACATTAAAGGAGTACAATGCCCTAAGCAATTGTATCTCTACAAGTATCATTATAAACTCCAAGACCCACTTAGCCCCGAAACCTTAGTGAAATTTAAAGGTGGGCATGATTTTGAAGATGCTTATCGAGCCTTTAGTTTTCCGTTTGCTGTTGATATTGAAAAAATAGCCAAGAACCGAAATGATTATGCGAGCCTCACCCAAAAAGCATTGCAAAAACAGGTGGCCGATATTTTCGAGGCAACGTTTGTGCATCAAGAAATTTTGGTGATGAATGATGTTCTGACCAGAAGTAGCGGAAATTGGGAGATTCAAGAAATAAAAAATAGTTTAGAACTAAAGCCAACCCATATTCAGGATATAGCATTGCAATATTTTGTAACGAAAGGAGTTTTAAGGCAAGAACTTGATGCAAAGTTGGTTTTGAATGATGGTGAAAATGGCTACAAAATAATTGATGTAACGGCCGAAGTAAGAGAATTACAGGCCAGTATTGCAACTAATATAGAACGATTTAAGAACGTTTTAGGCCAAAGTGTAATACCAAATATTAATATTGGAGAGCATTGCGAACAGCCTTATAAATGTAGTTTTTTTGGGTATTGTCACAAGAGTTGATAAACAAAAATCGGTATCAAGATTTCGCTTGATACCGATTGTATATGTTCTTTTTAAATTAAACGATTTTTAGTTTTTGCCCTTTTTTTACTGCATTTGAGCGTAGACCGTTCATTTTTTTTATTTTTTCTATCGAAATTCCACCATATCGCTGTGAAATACTCCAAAGCGTATCGCCTCTTTGCACTACGTGGTATTTAGGTTTTGTTTTTTCAAGCGTCTGTTTCGATTTTCTTTCGGCTTTGATTGTCCGTTGAACTTCAACAACTTCTTCTACATCATCTAAAATAATTAATTTCTGTCCAACCATGATTTTCGATGATTTTAAGTGATTCCACACTTTTAAATCATACATATCGACATCATATTTCTCAGCAACACGATTCAAAACATCGCCTCTTTTTACTGTATAAGTTTTCTTTTTTACCTTACGAACCTTCTTGATTTCATCTTCAATCTTTTCTGGTTTTTCATTTTCTTCAACTTCGTTATCATCATTCGATGCTCTTACCGAACTACCGCCTATAACAATCACACCGTTTTCAATCACATCATTATTAGATGCCAACATAACAGGTTTACCGTTTTGGTGTTGGGCAGAGTCTAAAATCATCTGACGATTTGCTTCAAAATAAGCGTAACTTTCGGCAGGAATTTTCAATTCAAAACCTCTTGAATGAGCAGGTAAAACACCTTTCAGAATCGAAGGATTGTGTTTTTGAATATCATCAATGCTTACACCACTTACGTTTGAGAAAGTTTCGAGGTCTAAATAGCCGTCAATAATTATTTTTTCAACCATAACTGGCTCCATGATTTCTTCGGGGAAGATACCGTACTCGGCAGCGTGGTGCATCATATACATGATGGCCGTAAACTGCGGCACATAAGCACGAGTATCTTTGTGCAAGAAAGGGTGTAATTGCCAATAATTGGTAACATTTCCTGCACGGCGAATCGCACGGCGGAGATTTCCTGGCCCAGTATTGTACGAAGCCAAAACCAATTCCCAATCGCCAAAAATATTGTATAATTGACGGAAGTATTTGCAAGCAGCTTCAGTTGATTTTTCGATGTCCATGCGGTCATCTACATATTCGTCAACTCTCAGCCCGAAATCCTTTCCAGTAGGTTTCATAAATTGCCAAAGACCAACCGCTTTAGCGTGTGAAATTGCTTTCGGATTTAGCCCTGACTCAAGCATCGCAAGATACTTTAGTTCGTCAGGCATATTATATTTTGCTAAATATTTCTCAAAAATCGGGAAGTAAAAATTCTTTCTTTCGAGCATTTTTTTTGTAAAGCTCGGTTTTTTGTAGATAAAATAATCTACAAAACTATGTACGATAGAATTATACTGCAAAGGAATTGAGCGTTGCATGTTCTGAAATCCATCTCTTACTCTATTCAAATCCGCCGTTGGAATATAGGATTCAACTGTTGGAAGCTCTTCAATGAGCGAGTCTTCCACCGACACTGTAATCGCCTCTTCTGGAATAACAGATTGTGCATTAGTTTTCGTTACGAAAGCTACACAACCTAAAAAACTCGACAGGACAATAATTTTTTTAGATATCTTCATCATTATAATGTATTAGCGAAGGTATTTTACGCTTGTTTTATGGTGTTAGGAAAGCAAACCACCGTCAAAAATAATTCATAAGTACTTTTATGTCAAGTAAATAATGCTTTATTTTTATGTTTTCAAATATTTCTGAAAGTACGATTTATTTAAAAACATTTTACTGCTCCAGTGATTTTGCAAAAGCGAGCATTTTTGCTTCATCAAAATTCTTGCCAAGAATCTGGATTCCGATGGGTAAGCCTTCAGAATTTTTGCCGTTTGGTATCGAAATACACGGATTTCCTATAACATTTGCTTGAACCGTGAAGATGTCCATCAAAAACATTTGTAATTGGTCATCTGATTTTTCTCCAATCTTGATTGCTGGTGTTGGCGTTGTTGGCGAAATCAGAAAATCATATTTTGATAAAATTTCATCAGTCGATTCTTTTATTAAACGACGAACCCTCTGTGCTTTCGTATAATACGCATCATAATAATCTGCACTAAGTACGAAAGTACCTAAAATAATACGACGACGAACCTCTGCACCGAAACCTTCAGCACGTGATTTTTTGTAGAGTTGTTCTAAATTTTTCACGCCTGCGGCACGATGTCCGTAGCGAACGCCATCAAATCTCGAAAGATTTGAGCTTGCTTCGGCAGTTGTCAGAATATAATAGGTTGGCAATAAATACTTCATCAAAGGATAATCAACCGCCTCAACGATGTGTCCCTGTGCCTTTAGCTGCTCAATTTTTGTGGCCGTATTTTTTCTTACGTCTTCGTCCAAACCTTCGCTTTCGAGTGCTTCACGCATATAAGCAAGGCGATATTGTTTTTTCGGAGAAAGATTTTCTGTATATACTGGAACTTCCGAATGCGAAACCGTACTATCGTGTTCGTCAGGACCTGCCATGATTTCGAGTAGGAGGGCGGCATCTTCCACCGTTTTGGTAATTGGCCCGATACAATCAAAAGAAGATGCGTAGGCAATCAAACCCCAGCGAGAAATTCTTGAATAAGTTGGTTTTAGGCCAACTACACCACAAAATGCCGCAGGCTGACGCACGGAACCGCCAGTATCAGAACCCAGCGAAGCCAAACACATATCGGCTTGCACCGCAACCGCTGATGCACCTGATGAGCCACCTGGTACACGAGTTGGGTCAGCAAAGTTGAGTGTTGGGCCAAAAGCAGAATTTTCGTTGGATGAACCCATCGCAAATTCATCGCAGTTTTGGCGACCGATGATAATGGCATCTTCGGCCAAGATTCGCTCAACGGCAGTAGCCGTAAATTGCGATTGAAAGCCATTTAAGATTTTGCTCGATGCTTGCAAACCATGATTTTCGTAGGCCAAAACATCTTTCAAGCCAATGACCATACCAGCCAATCGTCCAGCCGTTCCTTCTTTGATTTTTTGGTCAACTATTTCGGCTTGTTTCAGAGCTTCGTCGGCATAAACTTCCAGAAAAACATTGAGGTTTTTATGCGTTTCAATTTGCTCTAAATAGTGCTTTACCAATGCTGCACAGTTGGTTTCGCCGTTTGTAATGGCTTGTTTTACTGCTGCGAATGAATTGTATTTGGTCATGGAATATTTTTAATCAATGATTATTTTTTCTCTGAACAGTTATAAATTATAGTTGTTGGGTCAAAAACGTTAAAATCTTAGTTGTAGATTGAGTTTAAAATATAATCCTCCGTCTTTTTCTAAATATAGTTTCCCAAAACGATGTCTTGTAGTTGAAGGTGTATCTAACTTGATGTGTTCAAACAAATAATTTTTCAAATTATCTATTTCAATAATGTGAAATCCAAGGCAATCACCATTATTTTTCATTACAATTGTACCATTTGATTCATAAGTTCCATTCCATTTTGAACCAGCAAAGAAACCTAATAAAATATCTACTAATAGTTTTTTGATTTTGCTGGTTAGAAGTAATCTACTATCTGTGTCTTTAGTTTCACCCAGTAGTTTATTTGTGATTTCAATTAATGAAGATGTTCGTTCTTTATAAAAACAGAGTAAAATTTTGCCTATTATTTGAGGCATTTCACTATCTACCATTTTTAGGTTAAAATCCATTGTATCTTTTTCTGCACCAACATACTCAAATTTACCTCCAAGTTCTTCAATTTTGTTGATTCTATCTTTTAATTTAGTTGCGGTATCAATTGCGTTAATTTCATCAATATACGACTTATTGATACCGTTGATTTTGAAGATGAAATTTGTGTTTCCTGAAGCATTGAGTAGTGTCGGTTTGCTTCCTAAGTATGATTTTATGCCAAAGCCCTCATTTTCTTTTATTATTAGATTATTTTCAACATCTAATAAGATATCTGCTTTTTGATTACTATTACCGCCTTTTATTACATTAAAACCTAAAGTGTCTTGAATGATGCTAAATTCAGGTATTTCAAAAGTTTGTGAACTATCTTTTATCTTGGATATTAGTAATTGAATAATTGCTGGATTTATAACTTCTGAAATATTCACTTCTCTTTCTTTCTTATCAACCTTATTTTTTATGGTTATCGTGGAACGATTAGATAGTAAGAACTCTATATTTAAATTATGAGTTGTTACTTTATTTATCTTAAAGTAATTGGTATTGGCATTCAACTTCTCATCGGAAAGAAATAATTGCTTCTCAAGTAAAAGTTTTATAAAAACGAGTAATTCAGTCCATTCTCCCTTATTTTTGGTCGTTTTCAATGTTGTTTTCTTAGGGGTTAAGTTTTTTAAATGCTCCAACATATTTTTAGCTACTGCTTCTATGGCATCTACTGCTACACTATTTCCTAATTGTTTTATTGCTTGTGTTGGACTAACAGGAAACTGAAAATCATCTGGAAAACCTTGCATTTTTCTTGCTTCAACATAAGATAATCTTCTTAATTCTCCATCTACACTATAATTATCCCAATTTCGTCTATCTGTAATATCAGAGCCACGTCCTCCAACTCTAATTGTAAAACCAATATCTCTTGTACACTTTCCACCCCATACATCGCTCATGTTAAATTTTAATGGAATTGGTGGAGGGAAATCAAACCCTTTCATAAAATCTTCATCCCTAAAACCAACCATGAAGGCCCTTGGTCTCAATTGGGGTAAACCGTAATCAGAGGCATGTACAATTTTAAAATAAAAAGAATAGCCTAATTCATTTTCAAGAATATCTCTTATTATCTTGAAAGTATTGCCATCATCGTGTGTAACAAGCCCTCGAACATTTTCTAAAAAGAAAGCTTTAGGTTGTTTAGCTTCTAATATTTCTGCAATGTTGAAAAATAAATTACCTCTTTCCGAATTGTGATTGTCTTCAAACCCTCGCTTATGTCCTGCTTGGCTAAATGGTTGACAAGGAAAACCTGCACATAGAATATCAAAATCTGGTAAATCTTTTGGGGTAATCGACCTAATATCCTTGTTGAATAAGTTGTTTTGAAATAATTGTGGGCTTATTTTCTTGAGATTAGCTTCGTATGTCAGTCTTGCATGTTCATCAATTTCAGATGCAAATACACATTCACCTCCTAATTTATGCATTGCTAAATGAAAACCACCAATTCCTGCAAATAAGTCTATAAAAGTAAATTTCATTATTAAATGGTTAGTCTTATTTGTTGTTAAAACTATATTTGCTCAGTTTATTATTAGGTATGTAAAGGCAAAATTACGAAAAATGCTCTCGAAATACTAACCTTCAAGCAATACGGTTTGTCTTTAAACAAAAAAACAACAGCACTCAATTTAAAACTGAGTGGCTGTTGTTAAGGTGTTGCCAAATTATTGGTGCCTGAGCGAAGTCGAAGGCAACAATAATTTGGCAAAAAAAACCTTATTTCTCTTCTGAAGTTGCTTTTTCGATGTTTTCTTTCACCTCACGTGACGCATCTTTAAATTCACGGATACCTTTTCCCAATCCACGAGCAAGCTCAGGAAGTTTCTTTGCACCGAAAAAGAAAAGAATAACAACCAAAATCAAAATCATTTCTGTACTACCGAGACCGAACATAATATTATGTATTTAAAGTGTTTTTTAGTCTATTGACCACAGACGACTGTCCGCAGTATTTTTTTATTTATTCTATTACAAATGTAAAAGTAAATCGGAAATTAAAAAATTAATTTCGTCTTAAACTTTTCAGGCACTAAGTCAGAAATTTTGTGCGTAAACACGATATTTTACCATTAAAAGCCTTATTGTCAACTAATTTTTCGTTTTTGTCGATTAAAAAGTTTATGTTATCTTTTTTTACAGAGTTGGTAGGATACAACTATCATTCATTTTCAATACCTAAGGCACTAATTATTGACTGCGGACTGTTGACTATTTTTTTGCCATTGAGCAAACTTTACGAGTTCATCGTCGATGCTTTTAAAGATAAATAACAACAGGGCTACGTCATCGCTCAAGCCAATAAAGGGCAAAAAATCGGGTATAATATCAATCGGCGAGATGAAATAGACAAAAGCCGCAATGATTTTTAGTAAGTTTCCGAGTTCAATCTGGCGATAATTACCTACGGCATACGCCTTGATGAGCGTCCCCATGATGGTGATTTTTTCTCGGATTACATCAAAAACTCCTCCTACGCCCATTTGTTTGGTTTTCGTAAGGGCTGCTTGTAATAATTTTAGTAAACTACTTGCATTTTTTGCGATTCGAGGAGCTTTCCCCAAAGCACTTTTATAAATGGCAGATTCGATTATTTTTGACAGCAAACTTTGTGTTGAACTCGCTTTGGTACTCATTTTCTTAGGTTATGGTGCTTTATAAAAGATTTTTTGGTAATTGACTTTCAGAAGGTTTTGAGCAAAAATAAGTTGTATTGATGCCTCAACATTCTGAATCTTAACATAGAAACGCAAAAACTTGTAAAAATTATCCATGAAATATAAAAAATGCAAAAAAAACATTCAAATACATTGTTTTGTATTAGTTTTGTCCAATAAATTTGTTGATTGAAAACAGTTATTTAAAATTTTATAAAATTCCTGACAAAAACTAACCCCAAAGTCAGGAATAAACTCATAATAAGTTCCCCCTTGAGGGGTGGGGGGCTTTTAAACACATGAAAGTAACAGTAGTAGGTGCAGGTGCAGTTGGTGCAACCACTGCCGACAACATTGCTCGCAAGCAAATCGTAGATGAAGTAGTATTGCTCGATATTAAGCAAGGTGTTGCTGAAGGAAAAGCAATGGATTTGATGCAAACAGCTTCATTAGAGGGCTTCGATACAACTATCATCGGTTCGACAAATGATTATACAAAAACTGCTAAGTCTGATGTAGTTGTCATTACTTCGGGTTTACCACGTAAGCCAGGTATGACTCGTGAAGAGTTAATCGGTATCAACGCTGGTATCGTGAGAGATGTAGTTACAAAAATCTTGACTCACTCGCCAAAAGCTATTTTGTTGATTGTTTCTAACCCAATGGATACTATGACTTACTTGGCGTATCAAGTAGCTCAAGAAATGGGCGTAAACAAAAAACGTATCATCGGTATGGGTGGCTCTTTAGATTCATCACGTTTCCGTTATTTCTTGTCGCAAGCAACTGGTTTTGCTCAGAGTGATATTCACGGACAAGTAATCGGTGGACATGGTGATACTACAATGATTCCGTTGACTCGTTTGGCTACTGTAAATAGTATTCCAGTGAGCCGTTTCTTATCTAAAGACGTTCTTGAGAAAGTGGCTGCCGATACAATGGTTGGTGGTGCTACGCTTACGGGCTTGTTGGGTACATCGGCTTGGTATGCTCCAGGAATCGCATCTTGTGCAGTTGTTGAGGCTATCGTTCGTGACGAGAAAAAAGTAATTCCTTCGAGTGTTTTCTTGAATGGCGAATATGGCCAAAAAGATATTTGTATGGGTGTGCCAGTTATTATCGGCAGAAACGGATGGGAGAAAATCATCAACATTCGTTTGAACCAAGAAGAGCAAGCTGCTTTTGCAAAATCGGCTGATGCAGTAAGAAATATGAATAATGTTTTAGCGACATTATAATATTTAAAAAAGTACATAAAAAAACTCGTAGAGATTCTATTTCTACGAGTTTTTTTGTGGAGTTTTATTTAACCCGAATTTACCGTAATTTGCAAAAAAAATAAGAAAAAAACATGATGTCCAACTCCGATATTGTTGATACAATTGAACTCACCGCAAAGCTGCTCGAACTTCACAATGAAGACGAGTTTAGAATAAAAACATATACCAATGCTGCCTATAATTTGG
>JBKBSS010000135.1:0-8473 GCA_046291385.1 Emticicia sp.
GTTGAGATAGTTTTCTTTACCGAAGAAGAGTTTGCACCATTCAATTCGGGGATAACCATCATCAAATCTACTCAGATAATTTGGAAACATATTACTCGCTACGCAACTGATTATCAAGCAGATAAGTTAATAATGATGATGCTTGATATGTTTCAGCACACTATTGGGAGTAGCCGTTTTCCTTGCCAATTGAGTGGTATCATGTTCAGTCCGTATCCACGAGTAATTGCCCAAGATACTACTTTAAGAGCCAAACAAAAATCAACCATTACGAAAGCGAGAAAACTTTTTACAACTTGGTGGATGTGCCGAAACACTCAACTAAAAAAGGTCTTTATATTTAATGATAGAGAAACTATCAAAAATATGAATGAAACATTGGGAACAATGATTTTTACATATTTACCCGACCCAGTATATGACTATCCAACTCGTGAAGGTTTAATTATTAGAGAAAAATACAAGATTGCTGCTCATAAAACGATTTTTTTGGCCTTTGGATTTATTGATGAGAAAAAAAATGTTGTCAATTTATTAAAAGCCATGCAACAACTGAGTGCCGAAGATGCTGCAAATGTTTGTTTGTTGGTAGTTGGCAAAATCCATGAAGCCCATCATGAAGCATTGATGCAGGCTTTTCATACAGCAGAAGCTACAAAACCAGAGTTACAAGTCGAGTTTGAAAGCAGATTTGTGGATGACGATGAAATGGAAGCTTACGTCGGTCAAAGTGATGTGGTTTCGGTGGCTTATATTAATTTCTTTTCTTCAAGCGGCGTAATGGGCTTGGCTTCAAGACACAACAAACCTGTTTTGGCAACAAAATTTGGGGTTGTAGGCGACCTGACTCGTGAGTATAACTTAGGAATTACGGTTGATGGATTTAATTCCGAAGAAATAAAACAAGCCATTCTAACATTTCTAAAGACTAAAAACGCTTTCCCCGAAAGAGCAAGCGTTTTTGTGCAAAATCATAGTAGTGATAATTTTATTAAGACTTTACTTGAACTGGCCTGATATTGCTTGTTTTAAAGACTAATATTAATATATTTGCTAAAAATGTATTGTCATGACTGAAAAAGAAAAATACGAAAAATGGCGACAAATTGCCTTTTCGATGGCAGAAGAAAAGAAGATTTTCTTAGACGAGCCTTTTGAGAAAGTAGAAAAAAATGTAAGTGTTAATGTTAGAAAACCTAAATCCTTACGAGTACAAGCAAATAAGTAAAAAAGATTTTCAATTTGCCAATTCGATGGGCGTTGAGTATTTAGTTTACTTTTCCGACGGTTCTGGCTATTTTGAAAAACAAAATTTTTCAAAATATTTACACGTATTTGGCTTCAAACCATTATCAAATACGAATTTTACTTATGATGATAGAACCGCTGAAACAATTATCTACTATCTCAGAAACTAATTCAAGATAGCTATATCATTTTATTCGTTTGTGATGAAAAAGATAACAGGCAAATCAATAGAAATCGTCTTTTCAATCGTTGGTTTAAAAAATACAATGATGGTAGTTTTGATAAGTTTGACTTAGTTTTTGAAGAAAATACCTTTGTTTCTGCCATTATTTTAAAAGAAAATCCTTTTTACATCGACTTCAAACAAAGTTTTCCAAATCTTGGAGAAGAATATAAATAACAAAAAATGCTTACCCCGAAAGAGTAAGCATTTTTTGTTATTTACCAAGATACCGACAAAATTAAGCCAATTCAACTTCCTTAGCTGCTTGTTCAGCAATCCAATGGTATGTTTTTGTGATTCCTTCTCTCAATGTATGAGATGGAGCCCATCCAAGTTTTTCTTGAATTAAAGCATTATCAGAATTTCTTCCACGTACACCTTCTGGACCAGTGATATTCTTGATTGTAATGTTTTTACCAGAAATTTCAGCAATTAACTTAGCAAAATCGTTGATTGAAATCATTTCCTCCGAACCAATGTTTACTGGGCCTGAAAACTCAGATTCCATCAAACGGCGAACACCCTCAACACATTCGTCAACGTATAAAAACGAACGAGTTTGTTTTCCATCTCCCCAAATTTCGATTGTTCCGCCATCTTCGGCTTCAATTATTTTACGGCATATTGCGGCAGGGGCTTTTTCTTTTCCTCCTCTCCAAGTGCCTTGTGGACCAAATATATTGTGGAAACGAGCCACTTTTACTGTGATTCCCAAATTACGTTGGTAAGTAAGATACAAACGCTCACTAAACAATTTTTCCCAACCGTATTCGCTATCAGGAGCAGCAGGATATGCCGAATCTTCCGAACATTTAGGATTATTTGGGTCAAGTTGATTGTATTCAGGATACATACAAGCCGATGAAGAATAGAAAATTTTCTTAACTCCAGCTTGTTGTGCTGCGTGTAGCATATTGAGGTTACAAAGAGCCGAATTGTGCATGACAGCGGCATCATTTTCACCCGTAAAAATATAACCAGCACCACCCATATCGGCAGCCAACTGATATACTTCATCAAAACCACCTTCAGCTACTTGACGACAAATAACTGGGTCGGTTAAATCGCCAATTACAAATTCGTCTGAATTTCCGTTGCCGTATTCATTATATTTCAAATCAACTCCTCTAACCCAATACCCTTCACTCTTTAAGCGGTTTACTAAATGACCACCAATAAAACCACCTGCTCCACAGACTAATGCTCTTTTCATATAATTTAATTATCGAAATGAATATTTTTTGAATTCTGAATAAAGTACAAATTTAACGAATGAAACCTAAATAATGAATAAAATTTTCAAAGATTTATACTCACAGTTATTGTTTAGATAATTTGTGCTATTTGTAGACGTTTTTGTACTAATTGTACAACATATTTTTGGTTTATAAAACTTTATTGACGAGTGTTATACAGAATTTTAGAGGTTTATTTTTAAAGGAATTATAAAAAATATCATATCAAATCAAAAAAGTTTTTGATGCCAATTATTTTGGTTTTAGTATATCCTTCGCCAAACTTTGCTCCAATCATGTGTCCCATTTCTTGCGAACGGGCTTTCAGAAACTCTAAAAATTCGGGACTTGTTAAGTAAGATTCTGGTTCGGTACTGTTCGGGTCATGAAACTGACTTTTGTAGGCTCTGATAGAAGCTTCTTTTACATCCCAATGATTTGAAATATCAACAACCAAATCTGGTTTTATAAATCTATCTTGAATATAGTGATAAAGTGCCTTCGGACGCCACTCTTTTTGTGGTGTTCCATCTGTATCAAAAGTTTGAATCATTCTTAAACCCGAATAAAAACACGCATCTACGGCCAAAGCAGCCCCTTTTCCGTGGTCGGGGTGGCGGTCTTCGATGGCATTGGCCAAAACCACTTCGGGTTGATAACGGCGAATAGCTGCAACCAATTTTATCTGATGTTCTTCATCATTTTTAAAGAAACCATCTCTAAAACCAAGATTTTCTCTTGCCGATATATTTAGAATTTTTGATGCAGCTGCCGATTCCGTTGCTCTGATTTCGGGAGTGCCACGAGTGCCAAGCTCGCCTCTGGTAAAATCTATGATGCCAACTTTTTTTCCTTGTGCTATGGCTGAGGCGATAGTTCCTCCGCATGACATTTCGGCATCATCGGGGTGAGCGGCCAAGATAACTAAATCTAATTTCATTTGATATTCTTGAAAGATACTTTTATATAAAAAAAAAGCGACGGAAAAAGTTTCACGTCGCTCATTTTCATTGTATTTTCTTCGGATTCTTATTTCACACGAAGGCGATAACCCACACGTAAGCGAGATGAAGGACGAATTTTGTTTAATTTGCAAATTTCGGCAACTGTTGTTTTGAATTTACTGGCAATCTCGCTAAGGTTTTCACCCGAACGAACCCTATACCACACTTTTCTATTAATCGCAACGGGTTCATCGTATTCAAAATCTCCTTTACTTGCTCCGCCTCTCAAATAATCATAGACACGAGATGTCATCAAGAAATCTTGCGAAACGATATTGATTTTACTTGGGCTAAAATTAAAAATATTTTTAGGGTCAAATGGATTTCCTTCATAACGGGTTTCAAAATGAAGGTGTGGGCCAGAGCTACGTCCTGTACTTCCGCCTTTCCCGATTTCGTCACCTGCTTTTACGATTGTATTTGGCTCAAAATTAATTTTTGATAAGTGAGCGTAAAGCGTTTCGAGTCCATTGTAGTGACGAATTACTACGCACCTACCATACGCACCACGGGTGCTTGCAACTCTTATAATACCATCGAACGCCGCATAAACTGGGTCGCCAGTATCAACATCAAGGTCTTGACCCGTGTGCCAGCGTTTCCATCTCCAACCAAAAGGAGAGTTGGTTACGCCTTTGCTCAATGGCCCAGCCCAGTATCTTCCTTGCGAAATATCATATAGTTGCATCGGAACAACATCATCAAACTCTTTGGCATCAATGCCGTAAGGGTCAACCGAATCTGTATCCCAAACCGAGAAATAACTGGCGATTTTAACCATTTCGTCACTTCCTACGAATTGAGCTTCATCTTCTATTTCTACAATCTGCACTTCTCCCTCGTCAATGCTTGAAGTATCTTCGTGAACTGCGGTATTAAGCTCTTTGATTGGTTCAATTTTTACTGCGGGAGTAGATTCAACCACTTTTGGTGTTTCAAATTCGTTGACAAATCGTAGTTTTGGTTCTTCTTCAAAACTAAACTCATCGTCTTCTTTTTTGTCTTTATTGAAGTTTTTATCTTTCGTGTTCGATTCTTTCTGTTTAGAAGGAATGTTTGGTTTATTCAATTTCAACCCTCGCTCACGTTGAGCAAAAGTTGCACTCGAAATAGACACCGCTAAGATAATTGGTAAAAGAGCCTTTTTCATATTTTTTTGTTTTGGTTATAAGGCAACACCAAACTTGTTACTAAAAGTATGCCAAAAATAATTAAATGGATACATTCCGTACATTATAATTTAAGTTTATCAACATTTGCAAGAACTGAGTTGTTCTACAAGCAACTTGTAAAATATTAAATTACCTAAATTATAGTGTATTCCGTAACAAGTTTAAGTAAAATAGCCGATTAATGCAAGCCTTGAGCGGCTAAATATCGTTCAGCGTCGAGAGCTGCCATACAGCCACTTCCTGCTGCCGTAACCGCCTGACGGTAGATTTTATCTTGGGCATCACCACAGGCAAAAACACCTTCAATTTTGGTTCGGGTACTTCCTTTTTCAGTTTCGATATAACCAGCCTCATCAAGCGTGATATAATCTGCAAATATTTGCGTATTGGGTTGGTGACCGATTGCAACAAAGAAACCAGTTACGTCAATCGTACTTTCTTCTTTCGTTACGGTATTTCTAAGTTTTGCACCAGTTACTCCATCTTGACCCAATACTTCAAGCGTTTCGGTATTGAAAAGAATTTCGATATTTGGCGTGTTTTTTACACGATTTTGCATAATAGTTGATGCACGGAATTCGTCACGACGCACCAACATATATACTTTATTACAAAGTTTCGATAAGTAATGAGCTTCTTCGCAAGCGGTATCGCCAGCACCTACGATTGCGACATCTTGTTTGCGGAAAAAGAAACCATCGCAAACGGCACAAGCCGAAACTCCATAGCCGTTTAGGCGTTGTTCTGACTCCAATCCAAGCCATTTTGCCGATGCACCAGTAGCAATAATGACAGTTTTTGCCGTAATTTCAATCGTATCATCAATCGTTACTTTATGGGCATTTGGTGTTGAAAAATCAACTTTTGTTGCCATTCCGTAGCGATTATCAAGTCCGAAACGTTCGGCTTGTTTTCTGAAATCTTCCATCATTTCTGGGCCTTGAATGCCCTCTGGATAACCTGGAAAATTTTCAACATCAGTTGTAATTGTCAATTGTCCGCCTGGCTGTCCACCTTGATACATCATTGGTTTTAGACCTGCACGTGCTGCATAAATTGCTGCTGTATAACCCGCTGGGCCTGAACCCAAAATTAAAACATCTACTTGTTCTTGTGCCATATAGCCCACATCCCTTAAAGGGTAGTTTTATTTATTAATATGATTATAATCTATTTTCTAACAAAAAAATATACTTGTAAAGTTCGGCAAAAAAGCCCTAAACGCCAAGTTTACAAAATACTCATTTCGATTCGACGGTTGATTTGTCGGTTTTCTTCGGAAGTATTTGGCACGATGGGTTTAGTCTTTCCGTAACCTTTAACTTTAATATTTTGTGTATTTATTCCTTTTTTTACGAGATAATCGGCTACTGATAAGGCTCTTTTCTCAGAAAGTATTTGATTTTCGGTGTCTTTTCCTACATCGTCGGTATGTCCCGAAATTTCTATTTGCAAAGACGGATTTTGTGTTAATAATAGTTGTAGTTTTTCCAATTCTGTCAATGATTCGGGGCGAAGCTCGGCTTTTCCTGAATCAAAGAAAATATTATTTAAAATCGTTTTTACATCTTTCTTGATTGGGTCGAGCAGAATATTGATGGTTTTGCCGTCGGCTTCGGTTTTTTCTGAGAAATTGAAAGTTAGACTTTTGAAAAAATAATCTTTTTTACTGATGAAAAGCCCGTATTGACTGCCGTTGGGCAAAACTGCGGTGTATTGCCCCGTGACGGCATCAGAAATTGTTTTTTCTACAATTTTATTGGTTTTTAAATCAATCAATTCGATTTCGGCCGAAAGATTTTGATTATTACTCGCATCTTCCACGATGCCTTTTACGAAGTTGGCTCTCTTGAATTTATCAGCAAGTTTTTTCGGAATATCAAACTGAAAAAGTTTTATATCGGGTTTTACATCGGACGAATAGTAACCTTTTGAGCCATCGGCCGAAATAAATAAAGCCACTTGGTCTTCGTGCGTATTGACTGGAAAACCTAAGTTTTCGGGTTTGGAATAAACACCAATTTTTGATTCCGTCATGAATAAATCTAATCCGCCCATACCGAGATGTCCATCAGATGCAAAGAATAATGTACGTCCGTTGGCATGAATAAATGGCGAAATTTCATCGTTTGTTGTATTGATTACATCGCCAAGATTTATGGCTTTTGTCCAAATATTGTTTTCTTTTAACTCGCTAATCCACAAGTCTTTACGCCCATATCCACCTTGTCGGTCAGAAGAAAAATACAAAACTCTACCATCATTTGAAAGGCTTGGTTGGGCTTCCCAAAAAGCAGAATTGATACTACTTCCTAAGTTTTCGGGCGTTGACCATTCTTCACCGACTTTCTTTGAAATATACAAATCGCAACTTCCCAGACTGTTTTTTCCATCGCAACTCGTAAAAACCAAAGTTCGACCATCGGCCGAAATGCTACAAGTGCCTTCGTTGGCGGTTGTATTTATTTTATCGGAAATACCTTTTGGGGCAGACCAATCGCCATTGATGAGTTGAGAAGTATAAAGATTTTCATCGCCATCATCGGAGCGAGCCGTGAAAATGAGTGTTTCATTATCGGCAGTCAGAACGGGAAAATATTGTTTGTTTTTAAAATTGATGGTTTCGCCCATTTCGGCAGCTTTAAAAGTCATTGCTGCACTTTTTTCGGCCTCTCCGAACTTACATTGCTCCAATTGGCGAGTAAGTTGTTTCATTACAGGGCTATTTTGCGGAACATTTTTGACCGAAAAACTCAAATATTCTTTGGCTTGTGCGTACTCTCCAGCTTTTGCGAGACGTGTGCCGATGTACGTGTAACCTTGCGTAAGAAGCGGGTCATTTGGACGAAGTTCAATAGCTTTTTTATAAAATTTTATAGCATTTTCTTGATTTCGAGCTGCCTCGTTGATTTGTCCGAGTTTGAAATATGGGTCAGCGAAAGTAGCATCCCGTTCGATGGCTTTTTGTAGATTGTCAATAGCATCGACTGATTTTCTTTCAGTAATGTTTTTAAGGGCTTTATCGTAAAATTCTTTAGCTTTTGGGTGGGGACTTTGGGCAAATGTATTGAGAGAAAGAAAAAAGAGCAGTATGGTAAAATATTTTATCATAAATTTTGTTGTAAAATTTATTTTAAAACGTTCGACGGTATTTCATTGTTATATTTGTGGATTGAATTTATTTTCATTCAGTAATTCTCTAATAACTTAGTATCGCACGGGCGACCCCGTTTAAACTTAGAACTTTTAAAAATGCTTCATTTATACTTAAAATCGCTTCATATTATTGGTTTTGTGGCTTGGTTTGCGGGTTTGTTTTATTTGGTCAGAATGTTTGTGTATCATGCCGAAGCGGCCGATAAACCCGAAGCCTTGCGAGAAGACTGGAAAAAACAATATACCGCTATGCAGTGGCGAGTTTATAAAATTATTTGTAACCCCGCCATGATGATTACATGGACTTGCGGAATTTTGATGCTCGTCAATACGCCTGCGTTTTTGGAGCAAGGTTGGCTGCAAACAAAATTAGTGCTTTTGGTACTTTTGACAGGCTATCACCTTTATTGTAAGGGAATTATAAAAAAACAAGAA
>JBKBSS010000136.1:0-8469 GCA_046291385.1 Emticicia sp.
GATAAACGAAACTGGAAAAAAATGACGGCTCACATCGAGCATCAAACCACGATATCCAAACTGTGGATGGTCATAAATCGAACAATTCGGAATGCTCCATTTTATACCATTGGCCGCCGAACTGCTGTAAATTTCGGTTGGTAGCAATTGCAAAAGACTTTGTAAGGCATAAAATTCGCCTTTGACCGTTGAAGCCGAAAGTGCTACACTATTTGCTTCTACTTTTAGGGTATAATCTTCTTCACCCAAAGTTTTATCGCCCGATTTTGGGCTGAGTGGCATAAAAATAATG
This sequence comes from Emticicia sp., assembly GCA_046291385.1. Classification (GTDB taxonomy): domain Bacteria; phylum Bacteroidota; class Bacteroidia; order Cytophagales; family Spirosomataceae; genus Emticicia. The sequence continues at coordinate 293 of JBKBSS010000136.1, forward strand.
GCTTTTGTATTGGCAGGAGCAAAGCCCGTGAGGTCAAATTCTTCTATATTGAGTGTCATACCCGAAGTAATCAGAAAACGCTCGGCGAGCATTTCGGCCAACGGACGCAAATCTGGATTATTTCTCGGAATCAGAATCTTGGTTTGGGCATTGACCACAAATGAGCCAGCCGTTTGGACAAGTTGTGTAGGTTTCGGAATGATTGCGTATTTGTTCTGTGCAATACTGTAAAACGATAAAGCAATGAGGCCAATTACGCCAAAGAATTTTTTCATGGAACTTCGGATGGGTTTATTGAATTTTTAGGAAAACGAAATTCGGCTTTTCGTGGTATAATTGCAAACAAAAATTTATTTTTTTATTTTTGAGTTAATAATAAATTATTTTAGTAAATATAAAAAAGCGTAGCACACCCGCTTCGGCTGTCCGATTGTTATTAACTATAAAGAGTTGTGCCACACTTGTTGCGATTTACTTAATTTCTAAGGTATTTGTCAACGAAGAAAATCATTGTATATTTGTTTAAAACAACATGAATATGACAACATATATTGCAGATAGAATTTCGATAAACCCAGAAATCTGTGGAGGGAAACCTATTATTAGAGGTATGCGGGTAACTGTACAAACAATTTTAGAGTTTTTGTATGCTGGTACTACCAAAGATGAAATTTTGGAGCAATACCCAATGCTTGAAGAGGCAGATATTGATGCTTGTATGCAGTTTGCTATAAAATTGATGGAAAATAAATACTTCATCAAAGAAATCAAAGCAGTGGCATGATGAAATTAAAGTATTTAGTTGATGCTAACTTGCCTTATCGTTTTTTGGTTTGGAAAAGCGATGAATATATTCACCAATTCGATATTCAGTTTGATGCTCCCGATGAAAGTATTTGGGAATACGGCAAGATGAATAATTTGACCATTATTACAAAAGATGCTGATTTTTCAGACCGAATACTTCTTGCTTTACCACCACCGAAAATAATTCATATCCGAACAGGAAATATGAGTATGCGAGACTTTCATGTTTTCATTAATGAGATTTGGGAAGATGTGCTGGCTCTCAGCAGTAAACATAAATTAGTGACTATTTTTAAAGATAAAATTGAAGCCATTCAGTAAATGTCTATTAAGAAATTATTCCTGCATTTTCAAAATAAAATATTAAATTTACAGGAATAAAACTCAAATTATGATTCAAAGAGAAATTACCGAAGAACTTCTATTTAGAGTTAATCATTTCCCCGCTACTGCGATTTTAGGGCCGAGACAAGTCGGTAAAACAACTTTGGTAAAAACTCTGCAATCAGAACTACCAAAAGAAAGTATTTATTTCGACTTAGAAATACCTTCCGATTTAGCCAAATTCTCTTTTGATGCTGAAATTTTATTAAAAAATCTTGATAATCAAATAGTTATACTCGACGAAATTCATCGTTTACCCGATGTATTTCTATTATTACGTGGACTAATTGACCAAAATCGACAAGCTGGGCGTTTCATTTTGTTGGGTTCGGCTTCTCCTGATTTGTTAAAAAATTCATCCGAATCATTGGCTGGTAGAATATCGTATATAGAAATGCACCCTTTTCATTACCGAGAAGTTGCTAAAAATATAGTAGCGGATTATAGGGAACATTGGCTTTGGGGAGGTTTTCCGAATGCTTATTTGGCAAAAAATGATAAAAGTAGAAATATTTGGCTAACGGACTTTCTAAGAAGTTATCTGGAGCGAGATTTACCACAGTTGGGGCTTACGGTTTCACCTTTATTGATGCGGCGTTTGTTGATGATGATTGGGAGTATTCAGGGTGGAATTGTCAATTATTCGATGCTTGCTAATTCGCTGGGTATTAGTCAGCCAACTGTTTCTAAAGCTGTTGATTTTTTAGAACAGGCTTTTTTAGTCAGAAGACTTGCACCATATTTTGTAAATATTGGTAAAAGATTAGTAAAATCACCCAAAATTTATATTAGAGATGGTGGGCTTTTGCATCATTTACTCAATATTCGTAGCTATGATTCGCTTCTTGGGCATATTGTAGCGGGAGGTTCGTGGGAGGGCCATATTATTCAAGAAGTTGTGAGTCAATTGCCACAAGATGCTTTACCATTCTTCTATCGTTCACAAGATGGTTCGGAGCTTGACTTAGTGATTGAGCAAGGAACTAAAATCACACTTGCTATTGAAATCAAACTCTCTGATTCGCCGACACTTTCTAAAGGAAATACAATTGCCCTCAATGATTTAGGGAATCCACCTTTATTGATTGTAACGCCCTCAGCTACTGACTATCAATTAAAAACGAATGCTTGGATTTGTAGTATTGCAACCTTAGCTCAAAACTTGGCTCGATTCAATTTGAATGTTTATCATTAGCAAGGTGTAGTACACCTCTTTATCGCCGATACCAATCGGACCGCCGAAGCGGGTGTGCCACACTTTTGATTCAGACCATATAGGTTTTTTAGTTATCTTTGCAGTCCAAAAAGAGAAACGAATGGCGAAAGATAATTATTTAGAGAAACTTAATCAACCACAAAGAGAGGCAGTAACGCATCCCGAAGGCCCACTGATGATTATTGCGGGTGCGGGTTCGGGCAAAACCCGTGTACTTACTTACCGCATTGCGTGGCTGATTGAGCAAGGAGTTGACCCGTTTAATATTTTGTCGTTGACGTTTACCAACAAAGCGGCGGGCGAAATGCGTCAGCGTGTTGAGTCGGTGATTGGGAGTGATGCCAAAAATCTTTGGATGGGAACTTTTCACTCAGTTTTTGCCAAAATCTTACGTTTTGAGGGGAAAAGACTCGGTTATACGTCCGATTTTACAATTTATGATACCGACGATTCAAAATCTTTGATGCGGTCGATTATCAAAGAATTGGCTTTGGATGATAAAACTTATAAAGTAAATTATGTACTAAACAGGATTTCGAGTGCCAAAAATGCTTTGGTTTCGTGGGAGGCTTATGCCAATAATCCTGTCTATATGGAAGATGATAAAGCCGCTCGAATGCCCGAAATCGGTCGTCTTTATAAAATGTTTGTGTTGCGTTGTTTTCAAGCAAACGCCATGGATTTTGATGATTTGTTGTACAATACAAATATTCTTTTCCGTGACCACCTTGATGTTCTGAACAAATATCAGCACAAATTTAAGCACGTAATGGTCGATGAGTTTCAAGATACCAACGTTTCACAGTACCTCATTACTCGTAAACTCTCGTCGGTGCATCAGAATATCTGTATCGTGGGCGATGATGCTCAAAGTATTTACGCTTTTCGTGGAGCAAATATTCAAAATATCTTGAATTTTAAGTCAGATTACCCTGATTTGAAAACCGTAAAACTCGAACAAAATTATCGTTCGACCCAAAATATTGTCAATGCCGCCAACTCGGTCATTGCCCGCAACAAAGAGCAATTGGAGAAAAATGTTTTCTCAGAAAACGAGGAAGGAAGCAAAATTGATGTCATAAAAGCGGCTTCCGATAACGAAGAAGGACGTTTGATTGCCACCAATATTTTTGAAGAAAAGAATAATAATAGCTTAAAAAATACCGATTTTGCGATTCTTTACCGCACAAATGCTCAATCAAGGGCTTTTGAAGAGGCTTTAAGAAAACTCAATATCAAGTACAGAATCGTTGGTGGATTGTCGTTTTATCAACGAAAAGAAATCAAAGATTTATTGGCTTATTTGCGTTTCACGATAAATCAGAGCGATACCGAGGCTTTCAAACGCATTATTAATTTACCCAAAAGAGGTATTGGCGATACGACTGTTGCGAAGATTGTGGTGACGGCTGCCGAAAATAATAAGTCGGTTTGGGAAGTGGTGAGTAATATAGGTCAATATATTGCTGGGCGTGCCGCAACTACGATTGATGATTTTGCGACGCTCATTAAAAGCTACGGTTTATTGATTGAAGAAGGCAAAGATGCCCACACTGTGGCTTCGTATATTGCCAAAACTTCGGGACTTTTGAAGGAATTGTACGACGATAAAACCGTTGAAGGTTTGGCCCGTTACGAAAATATTCAAGAATTACTCAATTCCATCAAGCAATTTGTTGATAATCCTGAAAACGAAGAGGTAACATTGAGTTCATTTTTGCAGACGGTTACACTTATGACCACCGCCGACCAAGAAGACGAAGATGGCGACCACGACCGTGTGACTCTCATGACGATTCACGGAGCAAAAGGTTTGGAGTTTAAGTATGTATATATTGTTGGTTTGGAAGAAAACCTTTTTCCATCACAAATGATGCTTTCAAAACGCAGCGATTTGGAAGAAGAACGCCGTTTGTTCTATGTGGCCATTACTCGTGCCGAAAAGAAGCTGACGTTGAGTTATGCTGAAAGTCGTTATAACTATGGTCGTCTGAATTACTGCGAACCAAGTCGTTTTTTAGAAGAAATCGACCCAAAATACTTGCAAATTTCAAGAAGTAGGGTAATTTCTTACGGAAACAATGAAGCCCGAAACGACCGCCCAGCTACGAGTTCGCCAGTTCCATTAGGATTTAAGAAGAAAGAAAATCTAATTTCTAATTTAAGACCTGTACAGAAAGCTGCCCCCGTGAATCATACGCCAACGGGTGATTTTGTGGCGAGCGATACATCAGTTTTGAAGCAAGGCGATAAGGTTGAGCATCCAAAATTTGGTTATGGAACTGTAACGAAAATGGATATTAATGGCAATGACCGAAAAGCAACCATCAAATTTGATGCTCAAGGGCAAGGCGAGAAAACGCTTTTGTTGAGTTTTGCGAAATTGAGAATTGTTGAATAGATAAAGAAATGAGAAAATATAAAACTAAGTTTTATATTTGTTTAGAATAAAATCGTAAAAATATGACTGTCGCAACATTAAAAAGAAACATTAGCTTTTTGACAGACGCAAAAGGACAAAAAGTTGCTGTACAATTCGATTTAAGAAATCAACAAATGCAAGATTTGTTTGAAGATTTAATAGATACACTAACCGTATTTGAGAGACAAGACGAGCCAACAAAACCTTTTGAGGAAATCAAGAAAGAAATTTTAGCACAACGTGTCGGTAGATGAAATATCAAATAATATTTACGGCGAGTGCTGAGATAGAAATTAGAAAGTTGCCAGCCGATGTGCAAGATGAAATTTTTGAGAAAATACAGAATCTTGGAGATAATCCAAGACCACACGGCTATAAAAGACTTACAAATTTTAAAGTACCTAATCTAAAACTTAAACCACTTTACAGAATTAGAGTGGGTGATTACAGAATAATTTATGCGATTCAAGATAATATTATTACGGTAACGGTTGCTAAAATCGCCCACCGAAAAGAAGTTTATGAATAACAAAAAAATCCAGCGAGCCTCGCTGGATTTTTTTGTTGAAGTGTCTTATAAAAACCTTGCTTTCAACTCAGGTGTTGGAATTCGGCAGGCATCGGTTCTACCAAAAATTCGGTAGCGATTTTTTGCAATCAAATCATAAACAGGATTTCGGAGAAAAGTTGGAATGATTTTGAAAACATAAAAAATCTTCCAAATACCATCCATTCTATGTGCGATTTCGAGAGCAGCATCTGATTTCTGATAAACTTTATCGCTTTCGATGGCCACAATACTATCAAAATCGCTGGTTTTTAAGCTAAATTTTTTGAGTAATTCTTGACCAACTTCCGACTGTAATGCTGCAAATTTGAATATGCCTTTACTATCTCTGTCAATAATGAAATTGATAGAAGCATTACAAAAATTACAAACACCGTCGAATAGAATTGTCATAATGTTTTATGGAAAAAAGGAAGGCTTCTCTTTAAGGGGGACGCCCAGTCCGAAGCATTCCTTAAAAATTATTTCATCGAAACAGTTTTCGCTGGTTCTTCGGCTTTTAGTTCATTATTATTGTATTTCGATGGACATTTCAATAAAATTTGTTCTGCCTTGAAACACTTATTTGCTAAATCCATTTTACCTACAACAACTAATTTTTCAGATTTATCTAAATCAGCAGGTTTTGGCTGATTATAAACTACTTTTGATTCATAATTTAGTGAGTCTATCATCGTAAACTCAAAGTGATTGGGGTCAACTGAAGGTTCGTAAACCATTCCCGCATAGTTGCCCGCAGCATCTTTTTTCAAAGACCCAACCACGTGCATTGATTTGGTGCTACCTTCTTTCGCAACTTGTTCGGCCTCATTGAAACCTACGTAAGTACTGGCATCGCCAACCGTCGAAATAATAATTGCAATCGCAACTGCAATAACACCGAGAGCTATAATATGTGATTTTTTCATATTTTTATAAACTTTTTTCAATCTTGCTTATTTTTCTGTCTAACAAAACTAAATAGGTAATAATTCCGACAAATACGATTGCGATTACCGCAACAACTACCCAAATTTTGCCATCGGCACGCATTTGGTCGGCCATTTGTACTTCTTCTTGGGCAAACAAATTGAATGACGTGAGAAGTACTGCTAAAAACGATATAAATTTTTTCATTATTGTTGAAAATTAACGGATAAAACAAAGATTTAGTTTGAACTCAAACGTTCGATAATACGCAGGCGAATGCGTAAACTCGTAATCCAAACGCCCAAAAGCGTCCAACCGATAACTGCTGGATAAAATACCATTCTCATGCCGTTGTCCATATCGTATTTTCCGAAGGCTGGATTTCCGCCATTTCCTGGGTGAAGTGAATCAGTTAGTCTTGGTAAAATCCAAACGAGTGGAATGAAAGTTGCGAAAGCAAAAATATTGTAAATAGCTGATAATCTGGCTTTTCGTTGTTCGTCGTCAAACGAACTTCTTAGAATGAAATAAGAAGAGTATATCAAAAGTCCAACTTCAACGGCAATGATTTTTGGGTCTTTCGGAAGCCAATCGCCCCAAGTATATTGTCCCCAAAGGGAGCCAGTCATAAAGCCTAAAATTCCAAAAAAGATAGCAACATTGGCAAATTCGACTGAATATTCATCGTCTGCAATGTTTCCGTTGCGTAAATACTTAATCGCAAACCACATCGAAGCCGTCATTAATACCATCATTCCAAACCACAACGGAACGTGGAAAAATACATTACGAATTGTTTCGTTTAATATCGGCTGACGTGGTACAATTCCACCAAGCCCTTGAATAATTGTGTAGAGAAGTATGACTACACATAAAATTTTCCACCAAGTTTTTTTCATAACCCCCAACCCCTAAAGGGGAGCTTTTTATTAGTTTATATAAATACATTTATTTTCACCTTTCATCCCTTTTTAGGGACGGTTGGCCGCTGCCGTTAGCGGTGGTTTTAACTCCTCCACAAAAAAGGGAAGAGTAAATAACTAATTGCTATAACAATGGCATCAATTGCCAGTAAAATCAAAATTTCGTCGTAACTGGTGTTCCATTCTAAGCCGTCCATTGCATTTTTTGATAGCCTAATGAGCATCGAAAGCATTGGTAAAATGATTGGAAAACTCAGTACGGCCATCAAAGTAGAGGTGTTTTCTGCTTTTGAAGCAATTCCTGCAACCATTGTTAGTGTCGAAGAAAAACCAATTGCTCCGAGGATGACCGCCGTCAGATACATCAATAAATTCTGTACGGGATTTCCCAAAAAAATACTATAAATAAACAAGCCTATCAACGAAAGTGTTAGGAGCAATACGATATTATAAATGATTTTTGAGAGAATTATTCCTTGTGGACTCGCCAGTGTGTAATAATAAAGTTGTCGGCCAGCTCGCTCTTGCGTAAAACTTTTCGTGATTGAATTAACGGCCGTAAAAAGCAAAATTATCCAAAGAAGTGTGTTCCAAGTGATTGGCTCGACGCCTTTAACTTTCAGAGCAAAGCTAATGTAACAGACAAAAACCGTGCTTACGATATAAAGAATCATACCATTGAGAGCATAGCGTTGTCGCCATTCCAATCTGATTTCTTTTTCTATAAGTGCTTTGAGTTCTTGCATTTTTAAAGTGGAGCGATTCTACAAAATCGTTCGGATGCACAAAGATACTACTCAAACAAATAGCTTTTTTATGATTTTTATTCTTTTTATGTATAAAAATAAAAATATTGTTGGAGAATTAGCCAACGTTAACAACTGACGAAAATCATTTTTATTTTAGAACCAAAAACGCTAATTTTACGTTTATTTGAAATCAGTCTAA
>JBKBSS010000137.1:0-254 GCA_046291385.1 Emticicia sp.
TCGGCAGGAACTTTCGCTAACTCTGGCAACCAAAGTTTCACATATTCACCTTGTTTGTCATACATATCCGCTTGGCGACCAATATTAAAGTAGCGGTCTTCTCGAGGGTCATTGCCAACGCCCGCCACGTAATTCCAGTTGCCCCAGTTGCTACAAACATCATAATCAATGAGTTGACTCTCGAAATAAGCCGCTCCCCAAGTCCAATCAATACCCAAATCTTTTACCAAGAAACTGGCTACATTTTGGCTACC
>JBKBSS010000137.1:264-8443 GCA_046291385.1 Emticicia sp.
TGGCACGCCAGTTTCGCCATTCACCCATTTCTCAAACCTAACTGCATCACGTTTCCACGATTTCATTAAATCATTTCTGATACCACTTTGTTTGAAAATTCGAGTACCAAATTTTAAGGCTACGAAGTGGAAATAATCACGCCAGATGAGTTCAAAAACCAACCAGTAAGTTGAGTCATTGGCGGTTACTTCTTTTTCGTATTTTTTTACTTCTTCATAAATCGTTCGTGGAGAAATACAACCCAAACTCAGCCACGCCGAAAACTTTGAAGAGTAATCAGCTCCGATGAGTCCGTTGCGGGTTTCTTTATAGGTTTTCAGTAAATCATTGTCCCAAAAATACTCGTCAAGGCGATACTGAGCGGCAGTTTCACCGCCTCTAAAAGCCAAAACTGAGCGTTTATCGGTCTGAATTACTTCATCGTAGCCGAGTTCTTTCAAGCTCGGAATTTCGCCCAATTCAATTGTTTTTTCTACTTTTGGAAGCGTCTTGGGAGCATCGAAAGTTGAACGTATTTTTGCCGAACGCTCTACTTTTTTTCTAAATTCGGTAAAAACATCGGGCAAGAAATTTATCTGAAAAGGCAAATCACGGGCGTGATAAAGCGTAGCAATCCAAACCAATTCGATTTCGATATTAAGAGGTTTGAGTCTTTTTGAAAGGCTTGCTTCGATGGTAGTTTCTTCTTGCGTAACTTCTTTGCTGGCATAAACCGCCGCTACTTGAAGGTCAGCAGCCATTTTAGCCAAAATATCCTCAGGTTTGCCAATTTTAATCACTAAATCTGACCCGATTTTTTGTAAATTCTGACGAAGATTTTTGACAGCTTCTACCAAAAATTTTGCTCTCAATCCTCCTGTCCGTTTAAAACCAAGTGGCGTATCAAGAAACTGGCGTTCGTCAAAAATATAAACAGGAATCACTTTTCCTGCTTTGGTTGCCTGTATGAGTGCCTCGTTATCGTGAAGTCGTAAGTCGTTTCTGAACCAGAAAAGAATATTTTGCATAAGAAAAATTTAGGCTGATAAGAAAAATTACTATTGTAAAAGTAACTGTTTTTCTTTCGACTTTGTTTATCTTATCCCAACTCAATTGCACATATATTGGTAGGCTACGGTCTTCATAGCTTTGTTTTCGCCTTTAATAATGGTCTTTTAGCGAAGTGCGAGTTTCAGAAATTTCACCAGTGCTTACATCGTGAACATAAATTACGGTATAAATTCCGAAAGGGTTTCCGTCGGAATAAATGGTTATTTTTTCGATTTGATTTTTACAAGGGTCAATTCGTTTAGAAAAAGACCTTTTTAATGAATTTTGTTGACAAATCAAGCAAGTTTTGTTCTGAGAAACGAAGTTAAAATTGCCAAACCTTTCTCGAAATGTAAATTATTGTTGATAATGATGTCGGCACTGTATTTTGTTGGCTCAATGTATTTTTCGTAGGTTGGAGCAACGTGATTTTCCCAACGATAAAGTACATCAGTTAAATCATAGCCACGCTCATTATTATCTCTGATGATGCGGCGTTTGATTTTTATGTGTTCACGGGCATCAATAAAAACCCTCAAATCGAGCAGTTTTGATACTTCTTGCGAATGAAAAACGAAAATTCCTTCAACCACGATGATTGGTGCGGGCTTGAAAGTCAAAATTTTGGGTACAACGTGAGGATTATTGAAAACGTACTCTTTGTGCTGAACGGTCTTGCCATTTTTGAGGTCGTTGATATGCTGGGCATACAACTCAAAATCAATGGCTTCGGGAAGGTCGTAGTTTTCAATATTATTTTGGTCTTTCGGCACAAATTCTTGTGTACGATAGTAATTATCTTGCGAGATTAGGCAAACTTCTTCTTCCGAAAAAGCTCCCAATAATTGATGTAAAAAATATGTTTTTCCCGACGCACTTCCGCCCGTGATACCGACAATGTAAGGTTCTGTCATGTTTTTATGCCCAGTCTGCTATAAATTTAATACTACTTAATATGTAATTTTAAAACAAAATTAAGAAAAGGCTCACGAATTTGGACAAAATATTTTCAGAATTGATGTTTTTTCGCAAAAAACGCAGGACAAGACAAAATGACATCTGAATTTACTGATTCTAAAATTATAATCAAGCCCAAACTAAATACAAGATTCGGCTGTTTATATTGATAAGGCATGAGTCAAAAAAGCACACATTCACTCATCAAAAAACTATGGACGAACAAACCAAACTCGACCGAATAATTGAGGCTCGTATGAAACTCAAAACTCGGTTTGAAGATAAAATGAAAACAACCCCATCAATGGCCGATGATAAGCCGATGGGAAAAGGAGCAATCAACCGACACGGAATGCCACAATTGCCTGCTGGTCAGACTCTTACCGTAAAATGGCCAGTACTTGATTTGGGTTATCATCCCGATATTACGCCCGACCGCTGGCGTTTGACAATCAACGGAGAAGTAGAAAATCCAGTAGTTTTGACTTGGGAAGATTTCATGGCGTTGCCACAGGTGGAAGACACCAGCGATTTTCATTGCGTAACTACGTGGTCGAAAATGGACATGGTTTGGAAAGGCGTTCGTTTAATTGATTTGGCGGCACTCGTTCAGCCAAAAGAAACCGCTACGCACATCATGTGCTACGGCTACGACACTTACACAACCAATGTTTCGCTCGAAGAAGCTCTAAAACCCGATGTTTTGATTGCTCACACGGTTTATGACGAACCTTTGGCTAAAGAACACGGCGGCCCCGCCCGTATGATTACGCCCCAACTTTACGCATGGAAAGGCTCGAAATGGATAAAAAGAATTGAGTTTTTACCGAAAAATAAATTAGGTTTTTGGGAAGAAAGAGGTTATTCAAATACGGCATATCCTTGGAGAAATGATAGATATAGTTGAGAAAAGGCATTTTTCTTTACCACTAAGGTACTAAGAAACACTAAGTTTCACAGAGGAAATATTAGTGCCTTAGTGGTGAAAAGAGAAGCAACCTGCAAATAATTTTCGACATTTCTTCGTTAGAAAAGAAATCTATTCGTAAATATTTCAAATGCCCAAAATTCTCTTTATTTGTTTCATTTTAAGCTTTACGAAGAGTTTTGGGCAAACCTTCTCCCCTATCGAATTGAGAGCTGATTTGGCTTTTTTGAAAGAACGCATCGAAGAAATTCATCCAAATCCTTATAAATTTATTGAGCAAAGTCGCTTTCAGCAAATCTATGATTCTTTATATAAAGTTGAACGGCCGCTGGCTGTGAAACAAACTTTTGCTCATTTGCTCAATCTGACTCGTGCTATTCGGTGCGGTCACACTTCTATTTTGGTTGACGAACGCCTCATTAAACCTAATAACATAAATCCCAAATTTTTGCCGATGGATGTAGCGATTTTTGGCGATAAAGTTTACGTTTCAAGAAATTTATCTGAGAGTGATTTACTGACAAAAGGCACGGAAATTACAGCAATCGAAGATATTTCGATGCCTAAACTGCTCAAAAACCTCTCAAAATACACTTTCCAAAATGGTGACGGCCGAAATGCTGACGTAGAAACGTACTATCTTCAACGCAATTTCAGAAGATTACTTTATCTGTTTTTTGATGAACAAGACGAACTGCATTTGAAAGTAAAAATCGGTAATGAAGAAAAAAGCCTGAGCGTAAAAACCCAACCTCTGGCGTATTTGCGAGAAATGGAAGCCGAACGAAACCCTATCCGAAATACTGATTTCTACAAAAACATTTATCTAAGTGAAAGCAACGCCAAAACTTCGGTGCTACGCATCAGAAGTTTTGATGGAAATGAGTTTGAAAATGGCAATTTTCACAACGAAATTTTGAATATTTTCAAGAAAATTGCCGAAAAACAATCAAAAAACTTAATAATTGATGTCAGAAACAACGCTGGCGGTGGCCTTGATTATGCCGATGAAATGCTGAAATATTTACTCGCCAAACCATTCACGAAATACCAAATCAGTAGCAGTCCGAGCATAAAAGAGAAGAAACAAATTCTTTCGGTCAATCGGTTTTATGAACCAGTCAATGATTTTCAATTCAGAGGAAATGTCTTTGTTTTGGTCAATGAAGGTACTTTTTCGACGGCAGTCTATTTGGCCGTTCACCTCCAAAACCAAGAAAATGTTTCGCTTATTGGCACAACTTGTGGTGGAGCAGCCGATGGTTCTTCGGCAGGAAAATTCACTTCTTTTACGCTCCCTAATACAAAATTTACAGTAAACTTGCCCCTCCTCAAAATCAACTACAACGCCACAAATGAACTTTATTTAAAGCCAAAACATGAAGTTCGACAAAGCTACGCCGATTTTCTGGCAGGCGAAGACACCGCTTTCGACTTTGCGAAAGGCTTGATAGAAAAGTAAAAAATGTATCGGTAATTAGTATCCAGAATCCATCAAACCTTTCTGCAACATTTTTGTCGAAACCAAATGAGTATTTTTACTTATTTGTATTTTTTGAGAAAGCCCAAAATACGTTTCTAATGACATTCTAATTTGGATTAAAGCGGCAAAAAATCAAATTTTGCAGTAAAAAAGAAGCAAAAATAGCTTTTTTAGTCGTCACAGTGTTGATTTTTAGTATTTTAAAGTCTTGATGGTTTGAACAATAAATTATATATGTTTGTTTGAACTTAGGATGGTAAAAATATTTTTTGTTAACGCTAAATCCAAAAAGCCGTAGCCTTATGAATGAAACAGTATTAAGAAGAATTTTAGAAAATTTAGCCTTATATTTTGAGTTCGGTAATCTTCCTGGATTGGGTGGAATTTCGTTTAATTCAACCGAAGATTTTATTAGTGAACTTCGCAATAGTATTGAAAAAAAGGGTATTCTACTCATAGAAAACTCGGTTGCGGTTGAGCAAATCAAAGAGTTTGAGAAGAAAACAACCACGCCTTTCCTACTTTTTGATGGAAGCGAAAATGCTTACTTTTTTGTTCCGAGCAAAAAAAATAAAGATAGAAAAGTCTTTAAAATTGTAGGTGATAATTTATCACCCATCAATAGTATTACCGAAAAGCTGGATATTTCTTCTGAGAAAGTCCAGCTTTTTACATTCTTTCCAGTAGAATCTATCTCCAACGAAGCGAACCAAGAAGTAGTTAAACTATCGCCATTCAAGCGTTTGGTCAATATGCTTCGCATCGAGCGACGGGATATTTATTCAATCTACGTCTATGCCATTCTGATTGGTACAATTAGCTTGGCTTTACCGCTGGGTATTCAGGCAATTATTGGTTTTGTGCAAGGGGGAGTTTATTTCAGCTCAATTTACATCCTGATTGGTTTGGTCATTTTGGCCTTGATTCTTTCAGGCGTGATGCAAGTCATGCAGCTAACCATCGTAGAGTATCTGCAAGAACGGCTTTTTATTAAATCGGCTTTTGAATATACTTATCGCATAACCAACATCAAGACCGAAGCACTCCGAAATTTTTATCCACCCGAATTGATGAATCGTTTTTTTGACATCATAACGGTGCAGAAAACACTACCAAAAATCTTGATTGATGTAACCGCCGCTATTATTCAAATCATTTTTGGACTTTTATTGCTTTCGGCTTATCACCCATTATTTATAGGTTTTGCTTTGCTCACGGTTTTAATCATTCTCGTAGTAATCAGAATTTATGGTAAACGATTGCTTGACGCCAATATCGTAAAATCGAAGTATAAGTTCAAAATAGCTTATTGGCTACAAGACATGGCACGAATGGTATCAGTGTTCAAGATTGCGGGGGGGCAGAATTTTCCTCTTCAAAAAATGGAATATTTAGCAGGAAACTACCTAAAATACCGCAAAAAATACTTTAGTTACTTGCTCATTCTGTTTTATAATGCCGTATTTTTCAAAGTATTGGTGGTTGGTGGATTATTGATTCTGGGAACATATTTGGTAGTAAATCTACAAATTACAATCGGGCAGTTTGTGGCTTCCGAAATTGTGGTAGTTTTGGTCGTGAGTTCGGTCGAAAAAGTAATTTTATCATTTGATTCAATTTTCGATTTACTAACGGCAGTCGATAAACTCGGACAAATTTCTGACCTTCCGCTCGAAAACCACAAAGGCGTATTGAGACATCTGGACAATAACAAACAAGGAATCGGTCTTGAACTCAAAGGTCTGAGATACAAATTTGAAGACAATCCTGATTATGTATTGAATAATATTAATTTAAAGGTAAATCCTTCCGAGAAAATTGTTGTTTCGGGCTTGAATGGCTCTGGAAAAGAGACTTTCTTGAAAGTTTTAGCAGGAATCTTGGGAAATTATCAAGGACTTATCACTTACGATGGCATTTCGATGCGTGATATTCAACAAGAACATTTCTTTAAATATGTGAAGAAAAACCAGACCGTTGATGCCATTTTTGATGGTACAATTCTGGAAAATATTTCGCTCAATCGAATGGAACTAACTGGGCCAAAAATTCAGGAAGTGCTTGATGGCCTACAACTAACCGAAAGCATTGGTAAATTAAAAGAAGGTCTGCAAACGCAGATTCTATCGGGCGGCCGACAGTTTTCTGATAGTTTCAAAACCAAACTTATTTTAGCCCGCTGTCTGCTCTTACAACCACGCCTTTTGATACTCTCTAACTGTTTCGACTCATTCAGTCAAGCAGAGTTGGAAGCAATTATTTCCTTTATTTTTTCATCCGAAAAATCAACAACGGTAATAATTGAAACCAAGAAAGAAAACATCATGCAGCGATGCAATAGAGTTATTTTGATGGAAAAAGGTCAGATTATCCAAGAAGGAAAATACGAAGATTTAAAAACAAATCCAGCTTTTCAAAATTATTTGTATTGATATGTTCAATAAACATTGTGTGGTATATCACTGATAATCAAGCACTTGTTTTACAGAAAATCATTCAAAACATTTTAATTGAGCCAAAGAAATATGTTAAACTTATCAAATAATGTAGTGCCAGAATCGGTCAAAGAGTCGAGCAATGCCTACATCCAAGAATTAGTCAGCACCCCAAAAAGTACCCACGTTTTGAAACGTTGGCTTTTGGGCTTTTTCATCATTTTTATCATTGTTTTATTCTTACCGTGGCAGCAAAACATCAACGGCAAAGGTACGCTTACGGCCTTGAGTCCGTCGGAGCGTCCGCAGAGTATTCAAAACGTTATTGCGGGAAGAATTGAAAAATGGAATGTTGCCGAAGGGCAATTAGTCAAAAAAGGCGATACGCTGGTGATACTTTCCGAGTTGAAAGACGAATATTTCGACCCTCAACTTCCACTTCGACTCGGAGAGCAGCTTCAAGCAAAAAAAGAAGCTCTCGACAGCTACGAAGCAAAAGCCGATGCTTTACAAAAACAAATTGATGCTTTATCACAAAACTGGCAATTGAGCCTCGAAAAAGCCCGAAATAAAGTAAAACAAAACCGAGCCAAAGTAAACGCTGATAGTGCCGATATTCAGGCAGAGAAATTACAGGTAAAAATTGCCCAAGACCGCCTCGACCGTGGTCTGACGCAAGAAAAACAAGGAATTTTATCGCTCAACGAAATCGAAACGAGACGCTTGAAAGTACAAGAAACCCAAAATAAACTCATTTCGGTACAAAACAAACTGGCGATTTCGAAGCAAGAACTCATCAATAGCCAAATCGAACTTAACTCAATCAATGCCGAATATGCCGAAAAAATCGCAAAGGCTCGCTCAGATAGAAGTTCGGCTTTGGCAGCCATTTCGGATGGACAATCGGAGATTTCAAAAATCGTCAATAAGCAAGCAAGTGTTGATATTCGCCGAAATATGTACGTCGTTAGAGCTCCGCAAGAAGGCTACGTTGTAAAGGCTTTGAAGGCAGGTATTGGCGAAACGCTCAAAGAAACGGAGTCGATTTGTACGCTTCAACCGATTAATCCAAATTTGGCGGTTGAGTTATACGTCAATGCGATGGACGTTCCGTTGATTCAACAAGGCCGTGTTGCTCGTTTGGAGTTTGAAGGTTGGCCAGCCATTCAGTTTTCGGGTTGGCCATCAGTTTCGGTCGGTACTTTTGCAGGAAAAGTCAAGGTAATTGATATGATTGACAGTAAAAATGGGCAATATCGCTTACTTGTAACTCCTGACAATGGAAATTGGCCAAAACAGCTCAGAGTTGGCTCAGGCGTATATGGCTGGATTATGCTCGATGATGT
>JBKBSS010000138.1:0-8356 GCA_046291385.1 Emticicia sp.
ATTTGTGATAAAATTGTAAAATACTCAATTTCTGAAAAAAACAGCTTCCATATTATTTTTGTGTCTTTTGCTTTGCAATGCTCTGGGCTACACATTCGTTTTCTTGGCAAACGAATGGCAGGAAAGGCATCGAGTAAAAGCCACAAGTTTTGTCGAGCTTGAAGGCGATAAATTGATTTTCAAGGTGCAGTTGTCGTTACCGTATCAGTCGGAATGGAAAAACGAACTCATTGACGGTAATACTGCGATTTTTGAAGGAGAGTTTTTTAAATCTTACGAACAAATTTACCGTGGCGATACACTTTATACTTACTATAAAAGACTTGATTTGAGCCGAGATAATATCATGGCTTTGATGAGCGAAGTCCACGAAAATTTGAACTTATTTTCTGAAAAGCACAAAACTACCAGCCAAAAATCCTTAGAGTTTTCTAAGAATCTTACTAAGTATTACGTCGAGTTTCGCTCAAAAATATTGGTTTGGTATAAGGTCGAAGACTTACCTCGTCGCAATTATTTCATCAACACCTTCTTCTATAATTTATCTTTAACGGTTGATGCTCCGCCGCCCATCTATTCAATAGCCTAAAACGCAGTTTTTTTAATCAATTGGCAAGCCTTTTGAAAGGCGTTTGCTATGTTTTACTATTGATATTTTTAAAAAGATAATCATGCAAAAAATTATATATATACTCTATTTTTTATTGCCTTTGTGGGTGTTTTCTCAACAAAAAACAGATTCGGTAAAAGTGCTGAATCTACAAGAAGTGCAAGTAAAAGAGCAGCAGTTTAAGTTCAATATCCAGAGCCTTCCTGCCACAAAAGGAACGTTTCTTTACGGTGGAAAAAAGACCGAAGTAATCAATGTTTTGGGTTTAGATGCCAATATTGCCGAGAAAACTCCTCGACAAATTTTTGCAAAAGTGCCAGGTGTTTTTGTGTATGACATGGACGGTTCGGGAAATCAAATCAATATCTCGACTCGTGGACTTGACCCGCACCGTGGCTGGGAATTTAATGTTCGCAAAGATGGAATTATTACCAATACCGATATGTATGGCTATCCCGCCAGCCACTATTCGATGCCAATGGAAGCTATTCAGAATATTGAGTTGGTGCGTGGAACTGGTTCGCTACAATACGGTTCACAATTTGGCGGAATGCTCAATTATGTGGCAAAACAAGGTGATTCGACCAAAATTTTTGACTTTGAAAGCACCAATAGCGTAGGTTCGTTTGGCCTATTGAGTACCTACAATGCCGTTGGCGGACAAGTCGGAAAAGTGAATTATTACGCCTATTTCAGCAAACGAGTTTCTGATGGCTACCGTGAGAACAGCCGTAGCGATTATGATGCTTTTTCGGCACAAATCACCTATCGTCCAACGCAAAATCTGTCAATTAAAGCTGAATTATCGCATTCAAAATACGTTTTTCAGTTGGCAGGGCAGCAAACTGATGCGATGTTTGCGGCGAATCCCAGAGCTTCGATTCGTGCGAGAAATTTTTATAGTCCAGATATTTATGTGCCATCGGTTTCGCTCAATTGGTCGTTGGGAAATCGCACCAAACTTTCTTGGGTGACATCGGCAGTTTTGGGGAGCCGAAACAGCGTAATGTTTGATAAAACCGCCGATGTTGTTGATAAAATCGACCCTGTTACGTTGCAATACGCCAACCGCCAAGTTGATATTGATAATTACCACAGCTATACTTCCGAATTACGTGTTTTGCACGAATATCGTGTCGGAAAATTACCATCAATTTTGGTAGGAGGGGTGCAGGTAATGAACAACGATTTGCATCGCCGCCAACAAGGAAAAGGCTCAACGGCCAGCGATTATGATTTGAGTATTACAGGAAATTGGGGACGAGATTTACATTTTAAAACGCAAAATATTGCCCTTTTCGTAGAAAATCGTATTTGTTTAACGCCTAAATTGGCGGTTTCACCAGGCTTTAGAATCGAGTCGGGTGAGTCGGTTATGTCTGGCATGATTATCTATTATGATGCTTCAAAATTCCCTGATGCTATTCCGCACCGTTTTCCGTTGTTTGGTTTAAATGCTGATTATCAGCTTTCTACAAGCCAAAATTTGTATGCAGGTTTTTCGCAGGCGTATCGACCAGTGATTTTTAAAGATATTATTCCAGCGTCTATTTACGAAAAATCTTCGGATAATTTGAAAGATGCCAGCGGTTATAATTTTGAAGCAGGCTACAAAGGAAATTTTGAAAAACTAAGACTCGAAATAACGTATTTTCAGTTGCTTTACAAAAACCGACTTGGAACTTTGGCACAAACAGACGAAAATGGAGTTTTCCAAATTTTGCGTACTAATATCGGCGATTCGTTTACAAAAGGATTGGAAATGTTTGCCGAATATTACGTGAGAATCAACGAAAAAATGAGCTTCTCAATTTTCAGTTCCACTTCGTTGATGGAAGCTAAATATTTAAAAGCGGAGGTTCGTTCGGGCGAAAAAAATGTAAGTATTGAAGGGAATTTCGTAGAAAGCACACCGCAAGTTATCAGCCGAAATGGTCTAACCTTCCGATTCCGAAAATTGAGCGTTACGAGTTTGTTTAGTTATACCGCCAAAAGCTACGCCGATGCCCTTAATACGGTTCAGCCATCAGCCAACGGAAGTGTGGGACTTGTGCCAGCTTACGGTATCTTAGATTTCAATGCTACTTATCGAATTTCGAGCAAACTTTTGCTTAAATTCAACCTCAATAATGCCACTGATAAACAGTACTTTACGAAGCGTCCGCAGTTTTATCCAGGCCCTGGTATTTGGGCATCTGATGGACGTGGTGTAAACCTGTCGGTTTCTACTCGTTTTTAAGTTTACCTTCCCGAAAAAAATGCTTTAAAAGAACTGTTTTTTTTAGCAAGTTTTCGGTATTTTGTACAATAAAACCTTAAAATCATTAATCAAATGCCCAATTTTATTGCACAAAATGCCACTGTAGTTGGCAAAGTATCGCTCGGCGAAGATTCATCGGTTTGGTATTCGGCCGTGATTCGTGCCGATGTCGAAGAAATTAGTATCGGAAAACGCACTAATATTCAAGATGGAGCGATTTTGCACGCCGATTTTGGTGAACCAACCATCATTGGCGACGACGTAACGGTTGGTCACGGAGCAATCGTTCACGGTGCAAAAGTAGGCGATGGTACGCTTATCGGTATGCGTTCTACGATTCTGAATCGAGTAAAAATCGGTAAACACTGCATCATTGGGGCGTGTGCTTTAGTAACCGAAGGCATGGAGATTCCCGATTATTCGATGGTTTTGGGCATACCAGCAAAGGTCGTGAAGCAGCTTCCGCCCGAATATGCCGAGAAATTATTGAAAAGTGCCGCTCATTACGTGGAAATGGCCAAAAGGCATCAGTCAGGTGAGTTTCAGTCAATTCAATAAGTTTGATTAGATTAGTACAATGTTTGTTGAAAATTATTGAACGGATATGTTTTTATTTTTAGAAAACTGATAATCAGTTAATTACGCTCAGTTTCTGTTTCGTTTTTTATAGGATATTTGGCAAGATAATTGCTTTATTATTATCCATTGAGAAGTCTAAAGAAATTGACAATTTAATTGTTCTAATTATGAATGAATATTCTACTACACATTTCTTCTACAAGAAATTTTATATAACATTACGGTCACTAACTTTCGTGGTTGTGGCTGCTGTTTTGTTCATTTCCTGTAAAGATAAAACCACTGAAGAGCCAACCCCGATTAATCTTTCAAAAGCAACCAGCGAATTTAATGCTGATATTGCTACTCGTTGGACAGATTTACAGCTTCAACTCATCAAATCAACCCCAGGTTATGCACCGCCAGTTGCGGCCCGCACGTTGGGCTATACCAGTTTGGCTCTCTACGAAAGTGTGGTTTATGGAATGCCAAATAATCAATCATTGGTGGGGCAATTGAACGGGCTTACGTCATTGCCAAAACCTGACCTTACGAAAGAATATAATTGGGGCTTGGCAGCAAATGCGGCTCTCAGCACTTTGATTACCGAAATGTACGCCACAACCAACGATGCCAACAAACGTGCGATTGATTCGCTACGTAGAAATATCGAAGGTGTGATTCGTATTGCTGTTGATAATCAAGAAGTTACTGACCGTTCAAGTATGTTTGGGGCTGAAATCGGAAAAGCAATTTGGGAATATTCAAAAACCGATGGCGGGCATCAAGGCTGGAGTAATAATTTCCCGATTGATTTTAAAGTGCCAGTAGGTATTGGTTTTTGGGAACCAACAAGTGCAACACAAAAGATACCTTTATTGCCATATTGGGGTAAAAATCGCACATTTTCTTCATTGAATTTGACCACTAATCCAACTACTCCTACTGCTTTTTCATTCAAAGAAACTTCTGAAATGTTTAAGTTGGCCAAAGAAGTCTATGATGTAAGTCGAGCATTAACAACTGAGCAGAAAGCAATCGCCAATTTCTGGGCCGACGGCGGAAACACTATTACACCTCCAGGGCATCATTTCAATATTGCCAACATTATCTTGAAAAAAGAAAAGGTGAAACTTGATAAGGTAGCCGAAGTTTACGCCAAAGTAGGAATGGCGGTAAATGATGCTTTTGTGGCTTGTTGGAGAGGAAAATACACTTATAATTTGATGCGTCCAGTTACTTATATTCGTCAGGCTATTAGTCCAACTTGGTCACCATTGCTTACAACGCCTCCTTTTCCTGAATATGCCTCAGGGCATTCGTCGGGTTCGGGTGCGGCAGCCGAAACGCTCACCACAATTTTTGGCGATAATTATGCCTTTACTGATAATACACACACTGGTAAATTTCCTGATAGAAGTTTTAAGTCTTTTTATGAATATGCCAACGAAGCAACACTTTCTCGACTTTATGGAGGAATCCACTACCGACAAGGCAATGAAAATGGTCTGAAAAATGGCAAAGAAATTGCAAAGAATATCTTAAAATTAAAATTTACAAAATAAAGAAAAGTCCACTGTCAACAGTCTGAAGTCCACAGAAAACGCTTTTCTATCGACTTTTGACCATCGACTATGGACTTACAAAGATGTTATACACGATGATTTCTTAATTTGTTTTGTTTAAGCTCTGCCGCTACCCCAATGGCTATTTTTATCAGAATCATCGGTAGTAACGGCTACTTAATCAAAAATTTTTTGTTTTAAAAATCAATTCGTAAATTTGATTATGTTTATTCAACCAAACATCTCACCGAAGCTAAAACAAATGACATTATTTGTCATTGGATTGGTTATGTTTGTTGTTGAAGGAGCTTTTCCCCAAAAACCTGTCAAAGAATACTCAAATGAAATAGCCGTTGCGTGGTTCAATCTTCAACTCACTCTGATTCCCACTACACAAGGTTTTACTCCGCCCGTAGCTTCCAGAGCTTTGGGCTATTCTGGTCTTACGCTCTACGAATCTTTGGTCAATGGAATGCCTGAATATCAGTCACTTACGGGTGTTTTAAATGAGTTTAAAACAACTCCAAAAATAGAAAACAGCAAAAATTATCACTGGATTTTAAGTGCTAATGCCGCTCAAGCAGCTATCACCAAAAATCTTTATGCCAACACATCAAAAGTAAATTTGGCAAAAATTGATTCATTGAAAG
This sequence comes from Emticicia sp., assembly GCA_046291385.1. Classification (GTDB taxonomy): domain Bacteria; phylum Bacteroidota; class Bacteroidia; order Cytophagales; family Spirosomataceae; genus Emticicia. The sequence goes on from JBKBSS010000138.1 coordinate 5,644, forward strand.
GTGTTTTTGAGCGAAAATATCAAAATGATGTCGATAAAGAAACCGCTTTGCGTTCGATTAAATTTGGTGAAGCTGTGGCAAAAGCTATTTTCGATTATTCAAAAAGTGATGGTGGACACGAAGGCTACGAAAGAAATTTTCCGAAAGATTATAAGCCAGTTACTGGTGCGTGCGTCTGGACACCCACGAGCGAACAGCAAGTTCCATTACAGCCGAATTGGGGCAAAAATCGACCGTTTGTAAAAGGAAATGCTGACTTTGAATTACCCGCTCCACCACGTTGCGAAGCCAGTATTTCATCGTTGATGTATGCCCAAGCACTCGAAGTTTATAGTGTTGGGAAAAATTTATCTGCCGAGCAAACAACGATTGCTAAATTTTGGTCAGATGATGCAGGAAAAACTTTTACGCCGCCAGGTCATGCGGTTTCGATTGCTTCACAGATTATTGCCACCGAAAAGCTCAAATTAGACCGTTCGGCGGAAGTTTTTTGCAAAATCGGCATTGCTGCAGCCGATGCTTTTATTTCGTGCTGGAAATGTAAATTTATGCACAATGTGCTTCGTCCAGTCTCATATATTCGCATAACTATTGACCGAACTTGGCAGCCAATTCTTGAAACTCCACCATTTCCCGAATACACATCTGGACACGCTTCCGTATCGGGTGCAACTGCCCAAGTATTATCCGATTTATTTGGTTTCAATTATCATTTTACTGATAATTCTCACGCTGTCAGAGGCTTCAAACCTCGCTCGTTCGACTCATTTTTTGAGTTTGCCGACGAAGCCGCAAATTCTCGTCTTTACGGCGGTATTCACTACCGAAATTCCAACGAACAAGGTCTAAAAAATGGCAAACGCATCGGTAAGAATGTTTGTGATTTGAAGTTTAAGAGAGGATAAATAAGTTGAACCAATTGCTGAATTTTCGTAACAAGCACAAAACCTCAATTGCATTAGCTTTTCTTTCAAGAATTTAGAAGAAATAGGTAAGGCTTTTAAATAATTCTACATTCTACATTTTACATTCTACATTCGTTCATACCTTTGTGCTTCAAATCATTCATTTCAAACATGAAGCTTTTTTTTAGAAAAACAGGCGAAGGTCAGCCGATATTGATTCTACACGGTGTTTTTGGCTCGTCAGACAATTGGTTTTCGATTAGTAAAATGATAGCCGAAAAAGGCTATGCTGTATATGCTCTTGATGCCCGCAATCACGGACAATCGCCTCGTAGTGAAGACTTTAGCTACGAACTAATGGCTGATGATTTAAACGAATTTATCGTCGATAATCAGCTCGAAAAGCCAGTAATCATTGGGCATTCGATGGGCGGAAAAACCGTCATGCACTTCGCCATGAAATACCCCGATAAATACTCAAAATTGATTATAGTTGATATTGCTCCAAAGTTTTACCCATCGCATCACGGACATATCATTCAAGGCTTAAATTCGATTGATTTATCAACGCTCACCAATCGCAATGAGGCTGACGTACAGCTTTCAAAATATGTGACAAATGCGGGTGAAAAGCAATTTTTGCTCAAAAATCTATATCGTACCGAAGAGGGGAAATTTGATTGGCGAATAAATCTGCCAGTTTTAAGCAAAGAAATCTACCAAATCGGTGGCGATTTTACGGATGCCACGGAAGTAACGGCACCAACATTATTTTTGCGAGGAAGCGAATCGGGCTATATTTTCGATGAAGATATTCCTGTTATCCGAGATATTTTTCCAAATGCCATCGTTCAAACCATCGAAGGAGCAGGGCATTGTGTTCAAGCCGAAAAACCAGTTGAATTTGTGGAGGCAGTAGTAAATTTTGTAAAATAAAATTTACTACTGCTTTTGTTACTATGGTTTGTGGGCTAAAAACTGTGGACTATTTAATCATATCCGCCACAATTTTGGCCGATGAAAGTGCCAAAGGAATTCCTCCACCTGGGTGAACACTTCCGCCCACAAAATACAAGTTTTTAATGTCAGAAGAAAAATTAGCGTGGCGTAAAAATGCCGCAAATTTATTGTTTGAACTATTGCCATACAAAGCTCCTTGAGCCGACGAAGTACGCATTTCGATGCTTCTTGGGTCGAGAATCGACTCATTTTCTATCAAATCTGCGATGCTTACGCCTAAATTTCTACTCAATTTATCAATTACATTTTGGCGAGCTTCGGCTATTATTTTGTCCCAATCTTGACCTTCATTGGCAGGGGCATTGAGCAAAATAAACCAATTTTCGCCGCCTTCAGGAGCATCGTCTTTTTTGTATTTTGAGGTGATATTTAGATAAATTGTTGGGTCGTTGTAAATCGTTTTTTTCTGAAATTGATATTCAAATTCGGTCTTGTAATCATTCGAGAAAAAGATATTATGTAAGCCCAACTCTTTAAATTCTTTCTTGATTCCCCAATAAAAAATTAGCCCCGAACCGCTCTTGGCTTGGTTCAAAATTTTATCGGGATGCTTGGCTTTGGGGAGTAACTTTCGGTACGTTGGAGTTACGTCCATGTTAGAAATGATGAATGATGAATGGTGAATGGTGAATTCTATTTCATAATAATCTTATTATCAGTTAGTTAAGTTATTTTTAAGGGTGTTTTTTACAATTAAAATAATCCTTTTGTCCCCCTTTAGGGGTTAGGGGTGGGCTTGGGGGTGTTAGGGACATTATGCAAACGGCTGAAGACCAATTCCAATTCTT
>JBKBSS010000139.1:0-8286 GCA_046291385.1 Emticicia sp.
CAATTTAACTTTTGGAAAAAACTACCGCCCCGTCGAGATTTACGTTGGGGAAAAGAGCCAAATCCTGTGCCTTTAGTAAGGCGACCGACTACTTTTTTACTCGAAGAACGCTTTATCAACAATGCCGCCAACGTTGCTAATGATGCCGATGACACGGCTCTCGGAAATTTGGCAATCTGGTATCACCAAAAGATTTTTGGCAATACAGCAGATACCAATCGAACAATAAAATACACCGTTTTTGACCAATATCTTGATAAAAATCGGCAGAATAGACATTGGTATAATTATATGTATCACGGTTTCAAGAAATCGGGAGCGTACATGACTTGGCTCGCCCAAGAATCGACTTTTGAAAATTGGCGTTTTCACAAAACCGTGATGCACAATTTAGTTTTTTTTCTACCTTTTAGTGTGTGTTATCCGCACCCTTATGTGCCGTATATTCCGTGGGGAACAAATGATGTTGATGTTGTAGTAAACGCCAATGTGCTTGCTTATTTAACAAAAAAAGGGTCGCTTGATAAAAGTAAAGGCAGCAAAGCCGCTCACCAACTCATCGAAAAACACACAAAACGAGGTCGCTGGAACAGAATGGGCATTTATTACCCAAATCGCTATCATTTCCATTTTGCAGTCGGTCGGGCCTTAGCGGCGGGAGATACGGCTTTGAAAAGTTCGGCAAAATTGCTTTTGAACCACCTACAAAAAAGCCAAAAACCCGATGGAAGTTACGAAAGTTGGAAGCATGTAAATAAGCGAGATATCTTACAATCAACCACTTATGCTTTATTGACGATGCTTTATCTGAAAGAATCTGGGCTGGATGTTTCGCAGGAATTAATCAATAAATCAATGCTTTACATTGATTCAAAAAAGAAAATTGAGCAAAATCAAGTTTTTTGGACGGGCGGTGTTTTCTTTTCGGGTGGAACGGTTGTTCGGAATATGCTTTATTTTACTTCCGATGCTTACACAACTGCTTTGGTAGCAATGGCTTATCAGAAATATCATAAATTGTATTTCTCCCCAAATTAAGATAAATTCGGGCATTGTATTCATCTTCATTCTTTACCCATGAAAAAAATCCTACTTTCCCTCATCATTTTATCATCAAGCATTTTTTCGAGCAAAGCCCAAACTATTACTTCGGCGGAAATTGATGCTTTGGTTGAGCGAACATTAAAAACTTTTGACGTGCCAGGAATTGCCGTGGCAGTTATCAAAGACGACAAAGTGATTCATGCCAAAGGTTATGGCGTTCGTTCGCTAAAAACCCAGCAAAAAGTTGATGAAAACACGCTTTTTGGCGTAGCTTCCAATAGTAAAGCCTACACCGCCGCCGCTTTGGGGATGTTGGTTGACGAGAAAAAAATTACGTGGGACACAAAGGTGACTGATATCATTCCTGAGTTTAAATTATATAATCCTTACGTAACCGAAGAGTTTACAATCAGAGACTTGCTTTGTCACCGCAGCGGAATGGGCTTAGGTGCGGGCGATTTGATGATGTGGCCCGATTCGAGCGATTTTACTAAAGCCGACATTATTCATAATCTCCGTTACTTGAAACCAGTTTCAAGTTTTCGCTCAAAATATGATTATGATAATAATCTTTATATTGTAGCGGGCGAAGTTGTGGCTCGTGTATCGGGAACTTCTTGGGAAGATTTTGTTGAAAAACGCATCATGCAACCGCTCGGCATGAACAAAACTGCTGCTTCATTGAGCCGATTGAAAGATAAATCAAATGTGATTGACCCACACGCACCCGTCAACGGAAAAGTACAAGCCATTGGCATTGATTGGAGCGAAACTGCTAATGCCGCAGGGGGAATTTACAGCAGCGTTTCGGACATGAGTAAGTGGGTAATTGCCCAAATAAATGGCGGAAAATACGGTGATGGCTCAAAAAGGCTTTTCAGCCAAGAAGTTCACGAAGAAATGTGGACTCCGCAAACGATTATTCCTGTTCGTGGCTCGACGGCCTACAATACACATTTTTCGGCTTATGGTTTGGGTTGGTTTTTGAGCGATGTAAAGGGTTATAAACAAGCAACGCACACAGGCGGTTTGGCTGGAATAGTAACGCAAGTAACTATTTTACCCGAAATGAAACTCGGAATCATTGTTTTCACCAACCAACAAGTCGGGGCAGCTTTTACGGCTGTTACGAATACGATTAAAGATAGTTATTTAGGAATGCCCAAAGTTGACCGTGTGGCCGAGTATCACGCTCGTGTAGTGGCGGGCAACGAAAATGCCAAGAAAATCACCAGCGAAATATGGACAGCCATTGATGCTCAACAAAAAAATAATACTAAAATCGACCTTAATCAATTTGTAGGAACTTTCCGAGATGCGTGGTTTGGCGATGTAACGATTTCGTTGAAAAACGGTAAATTGATGTTTGCGTCAAAGCGTTCGCCGAGACTTTCGGGCGAAATGCTTTATTATAAAGGCAATACGTTTGTGGCAAAATGGAGCGACAGAAGCCTTGATGCCGATGCGTTCGTAAAATTTAATTTAGATACCGAAGGTAAAGCAGCGGGCATGACAATGGAAGCGATTTCGCCATTGACCGATTTTAGCTTCGATTTTCAAGATTTAGAATTTCATGTTGTGAAATAGTTTTCACAGAAATAGCAATAATTCAACCTCAAAAAATCCATTTTAAAACAAATGAATCTTAATTTAAGTGATAAGATAATTATCGTAACTGGCGGAGCAAAAGGCATTGGCGAAGGCATCGTGAGAGTACTGGCCAACGAAGGAGCAATTCCTGTAATCGTTGGTCGAAATGAAGCTGATAACCTAAAATTGGTCAACGAAATAATTGCTTTGGGTCAAAAATGCGAGCAAGTTGTGGCCGAACTTTCGCAGCCAAACGAATGTGAAAAAGCCATTGCCGAAATCAATCAAAAATTTGGTAGAATTGATGGTGTTGTCAATAATGCTGGTGTAAACGATGGCGTTGGACTCGAAAACGGCAATTATGAACGATTTATTGAGTCTTTGCACAAAAACTTGGTGCATTATTATCTAATTGTTCAGCACGCTTTACCAGCTCTGAAAGCATCGAAAGGTTCGATTGTAAATATTGGCTCAAAAACTGCAGAAACTGGACAAGGTGGCACATCGGCCTACGCCGCCGCCAACGGTGGAAGAAATGCACTCACTCGTGAATGGGCAGTTGAATTGTTGAAGTACGGCATCAGAGTAAACTCCTTAATTGTGGCCGAATGTTATACGCCTCTCTACGAAAAATGGATACAAACATTGCCAAATCCAGCAGAAACTTTGGAGAAAATCAATTCAAAAATTCCATTGGGCAATAGAATGACAACCGCCGAAGAAATAGCCAATATGGTAGTTTTCTTACTTTCTGATAAATCAAGCCATACAACTGGCCAACTGATTCACGTCGATGGTGGTTATGTGTATCTGGATAGAGCTTTGTTGTAAATTCACAAAAAACCTGTAAGGTCTTTTCAGACCTTGCAGGTTTTAATCAAAAATCAATCTTTTTTGTCATAAATTGGGTCGTACTTCAAGCCATATTTATCCAATACTTCTTGCGGAACGCCATCCCACTGATTTGGGCGATTTCCTACATAACCCAACGCATCAAAACCAACTTGGGTCGTAAAAAAACCAGTAAGAGTCAAATTTCTCATTTGAGTAAAAAACGATGCTCCTTGTGTATATTCTGGCTTCACATCGTTTGGATAAGCAATTTCATCTACAATTTTGATTCTCTCTTTTGCCGAACACAAAGAAAATGTTTTACCGAAACGTTTTACGCACACATTATCCAACCATTTCAAACCGCCACGCAGGGGAGTTTGATAAGTTGGCTGGTCTTTTGCCATAAACTCAATGTATGCTGGCACGCCTACTTGCGTAGCACTACCCGATTTTGCATCAGCAGGCATAATAATATCGCACAAAATACCAATCGTTGTCAATTCGGCTGCCGTGAAAAACTTCTCGGCCATTAATTTTTTATCACGCTCAAGCTCTTCGGCAATACGGGCGGGCGTGGTCTTAAATGGCTTTGGTTCGGGGGCTGCCGCTACCAAATCGGTCGTTGGTAAAGCCGCCATTCCGAAAGTACCTAAAGATATTGCTCTTAATGAATCTCTACGTTTCATGTTTTTTCTTTATTTGGATGCGAGACTAAAGATAAGCTTTTGCAAACAACTGATAATCAATTCAGTAGAAAAACAAAATCTCATGTCTTTTGTCTAAAATCTCATGTCTAAATTATAAATTCTTAGCTTTTACTTGGTCGATGATATAATCTGAAGTACGCCACGAACTCGCCAAGATTGTCCAAGTAACGTTTTTATCTCCTTGCGAAACAAACGGAGCGGCATCAACCACAAATAAGTTTTTCACATCGTGGGCTTGTTGCCAGCCATTCAGAGCCGATTTTTTCGGGTCGCTTCCCATACGAACAGTTCCTACTTCGTGGATAATTTCGCCAGGTTGAGCCAAACCGTAGTTTGTGCTTGCGTCTGGTTTTTTACCCAAAGCTACACCGCCCAATTCATGGATAATCTGCTCGAAAGTATCCTGCATGTGTTTGGCTTGCTTGATTTCGTTTTCGCTCCATTTGTAGTTGTAGCGAAGTGTCGGAATACCATATTTATCAACATTATTTGGGTCGATTTCACAGTAATTCGACTCCAATGGAATCGGTTCTCCACGTCCAGCCATGCCGATATATGCACCGTACGTACGAATCACGTCTTCTTTCAAAGCCGAACCGTAGCCACCTGCACGTTTTTTGCCACCATTTTTATCCGTATAAAGTCCGTTTACACGCTCAATTCCACCACCGAATCCACCGCCTGGCATTCCCATTCCACCGCCGTATTCGATGTGATAACCACGAGGAAAATCCAATTTTTTGTTATCCAACCACCACGGCGTAAATACGTGCATACCGCCTACACCATCTTCATTGTAGCGTTTTCTATCCATTAAGGCAGGAATAAATGCCGAACGGCTCGCACCTGTCGAGTCATTGAGATATTTACCCACAACTCCGCTATCGTTGGCGAGTCCTTTTTGGAATCTTGAAGATTTTGAGTTTAAAAGAATACGAGCAGTTTCGCAAGTACTTGCAGCCAAAACCACAATTTTACCTTTGATTGTATATTCTTTCAAATCCATTTTATTGACATACGAAACACCCGTTGTAAGTCCAGTATTTGAATCTGTCAATACTTCACGCACCATTGCGTTATTTATTAATGTCAAATTACCAGTTTTTGCCGCAGGAATACAAAGCACCGAAGATGCTGAGAAGTCAGCATAAGCTTGACAAGCACGCCCGCATTGCCCGCAATAGTAACACGCACCACGAGAATCGTTGATTGGCTTAGTAAGCATGGCCATACGAGAAGGAATTACGGGAATTCCGATGCCTGTGGCCGCTTTTTTAAGCATTAATTCGTGCAAACGTGGTTTTGGAGGAGGCAAGAAATGACCATCTGGCTCGTTTCTGATACCTTCTTTTGTACCGAAAAGTCCAATAAATTTATCAACTTTATCGTAATATGGAGCGAGGTCTTCGTAGTCGATTGGCCAGTCGTCGCCGATACCAGTCATTGAGCCTCTTTTGAAGTCGTCTGGACCGAAACGCATCGAAATACGCCCCCAGTGGTTTGTACGTCCACCCAACATTCTTGAACGAAACCAACGGAACTGCGTACCTTGAGCAGCCGTGTAAGGCTCACCATCAATATCCCATCCACCCCAAGCGGCATCAAAATCTCCGAACGGACGAAGACGAGTGCTTGCTCCACGACGAGGCGATTCCCAAGGGTTTTTCATTTGGGTAATGTACTTTGGGTCAGCGGGGTCGAAGTAACCACCAGCTTCCAACAAACAAACTTTAGCACCAGCCTTTGCCAATTGATATGCTGCCATACCACCACCAGCTCCCGAGCCAACAATGACAACATCATAGACTTTTGCCTGCTCTTTAATCTCGAATAAGTTCATTTTTTATTAGGGATGAAATAGAAATTAATTGCTTTAAGAATCAAACTACTAAAATAGAAACTTTTATTTTAAGATGTGGCTTTAGAGAAATATTATTTTTTAAAATAATTTAATTTGCAACTATTTGGCACAAAAAAAGACTCGAAATGAGCCTTTTTAGTAGAGTAAGTTTTAAATGTAATTTAAAAAATTGTGTTATTCTATGATTGTCAAATTAGCCTCATTTGCGAGTATAATCTGTGGTTTCTCTTTAAAAATGCCAACCTTGCCTTTTACCTTTATTGTTTTTCCAGATAAAGTAGTTTCCGTAAATTTCAACCTTGATAATACTTCACTAAATACAACGATAACTATCTCATTATCAGGATAATCTTTATCAATATTTATGAAAAGTATTGATTGCTCAGATTTACTTATCATTTGCTTTGAACCTGCCACTTTTCCAACTAAGAAAACCTCTTTTCCAATATAGTCTTTGACTTGAGAAGATGTGACGGTTTCTTGCGAAAATGTGTTGAAACCAATGCAAACGAGCAATACCAGCAATAGTTTTTTCATAATAATTTCAGAATAGTTTAGCGTATATTTTGGAGGTAAGTAGTGACATACAAATAATTTATACTATTGAGAAACCCGAAGTTTCACTCCGTAGCAGCGGCACTCGCTGCTGTCGAATAGTTATTGCCAATCACTAAAAATTAACTCACAGGCCCGCCATTCCAAACTTCTTTGTGCGGTTGGAGAAGTGCCAAACTTCCGTCACGGTTTTCGGCCATCAAAATCATTCCGTTCGATTCGATTCCCATCATTTTTCTTGGGGCAAGATTGGCCAAGAAAGTTACTTGTTTACCAATCATTTCTTCGGGTGAAAAATGTTTTGCAATTCCGCTCAAAATTGTGCGTTTTTCAAAACCATCATCGACTAAAAATTTCAATAATTTATCGCTTTTGGGCAACTTTTCAGCTTCCAAGATAGTGCCAATACGAATATCCATTTTGGCAAAATCATCGTACTGAATTGTTTCCTTTAAAGCTGGCACTTTTGTGTTTTCTAACTCATTCATTCGCTTCGATTCTTGTAATTTTTTTACTTGTTTTTCAATCGTATCATCTTCTATTTTCTCGAATAACAGACTTGATTCGCCGATTACGGTGTCAATTGGCAACAAATCTGCTCCGCCCGTTTCGGCCCAAGTAGTTTCGTTCAGACCTAATTGATTTCTTAATTTTTCGGCTGTGAAAGGCAAAAATGGCTCTGACAAAATCGCTAAGTTGGCGGCAATTTGCAAAGCAATATTCATAATGGTTTCAACACGAGCAGGGTTTTCTTTAATAACTTTCCACGGCTCGGTTTCGGCCAAATATTTATTTCCTAAACGTGCCAAATCCATCATGTTGGCCAGACCTTCACGGAAACGATAATTTTCGATAGAATCACCGATTTTCTTCGGAAAATCGGCCAAGGTTGCAATCGTTTCTTTATCATAATCGGTCAGCTCGCCTTGTGCTGGTACTTTTCCGCCGTAAAACTTATGCGTAAGCACAACCGCACGATTCACGAAGTTTCCGTAAATGGCAACCAATTCGCTATTGTTTTTGGTCTGGAAGTCTTTCCAAGTGAAGTCATTATCTTTCGATTCGGGCATATTGGCCGAAAGTGCATAACGCAAAACATCTTGTTTATTCGGAAATTCCTCCAAATATTCGTGCAACCAAACCGCCCAGTTTCTCGAAGTCGAGATTTTATCGCCTTCCAAGTTCATAAACTCATTGGCTGGCACGCTGTCGGGCAAAATATAACTTCCTTCCGCCATCAACATCGCAGGGAAAATAATACAGTGAAAAACAATATTATCTTTGCCGATAAAATGCACCAGTTTTGTGCTTTCATTTTTCCAGTAATCTTCCCAGTTTTTGCCATTTTGGGCGGCCCATTCTTGCGTAAACGTAATGTAGCCAATCGGGGCATCGAACCAAACATATAAAACTTTTCCGTCGGTGTCGGGCAAAGGCACGCTAATTCCCCAGTCCAAATCACGAGTCATGGCACGAGGTCTTAGACCGTCTTTTAACCAAGATTGGCATTGACCAAAAACATTTGGCTTCCATTCTTTGTGGCTATTTACGTATTTCTCGATTTCGGGCTGCATACGGTCGAGTGGTAAATACCAGTTTTTGGTACTTTTCATGACAGGCTTTGAGCCAGAAAGCGTCGAACGAGGGTTTTTCAATTCAGTTGGCGAAAGTGTCGAACCACATTTTTCGCATTGG
>JBKBSS010000013.1:0-20799 GCA_046291385.1 Emticicia sp.
CAAAACAAACGCCAAAATATTATAAATGAGGCGATAAAAACGAAAGTATTTACCCAGTATTTTTGCCGCAAAATTCTTGAAATAATTGCTTGCCATGAAGCTGTGAATTGCTCCGTAAAGTAGCCAAGCGAAAGTCAGTAAAAGCATAAATGTAAAAGTTTATCAACAAAGATTAAAAAATATCGGTAAATGAAAAAGCCCTGTTTTCAGCGAAAACAGGGCTTCTGATTGGCAGAAAATTATCGTAAATCAACAACTTCTACACCTGGGTATTTCTTTTTATCGAATGTAAAGATTTTGTCGTCAGCAGGGGCGTTGGCCATAAATTTGTCAACACGAAAAACGGTACGTTTGCCGTTTTTGTCCCATACTTTCCAAGATTTTACTGATTTGTCTTTTTTATCAACCTTGATTTGTACTTTCGCAACTTTACTTCCTTTGTCTTCGGGCGAAAGCTCAATTACTTCGTATAATTGGCTACCTTCTTTTACCTCTTCCAAGAAAACATATTTATACCCTTTTTTGTAAATGCTATAAATTTTTGTCGGCGAAAGTGCGTCCATTTCAGCGGGATTAAACTCCGAAACTTGGCATTCGTTGGTTTCTTTAGTATAGCTGTAAAGTTCTTTGCCGTTCGTAAAAACCTCTTGACCGAGCATTTTTAAGCGAAATTTTGCTCCTTTTACGGTTACATCGCCTTTGTATGATTCAGTCAATTTTGCGTTTGTTCCCTCAACTCCGTAAGTAAAAGCCGCACTAAACGACTTCATTGTTTGGTATTTTTTGCTCATTTCGTCCAAAATAGCGGTTGCTTTTTTGTCTTTCTGAGCCATTACTAAACTGCTAATAATCAATAAACTCGCAGTTAAAACAAGTATTTTTTTCATCTTTAAAATGGTTGATTTTCTTCCAATAATAATATTAGATGTGTTTTTCGGGAAATGGATTAAAAATATTTTCTATCCTATAAAACAATTTAGACGCAAAATTAATTCAAATGGTTGTTTCTAACGTAATTTTCTCAACATTTCTTCCAAATGCTCAATGTCTTTTACCAAAACTTCACGTGCTTTGCTGCCTTCAAATGGCCCAACGATGCCCGCACCTTCGAGTTGGTCAATGATACGACCTGCTCTATTATAGCCGAGTTTCATTTTTCGTTGAATGAGCGATGTGCTTCCTTGCTGGTGTGAAACCAATAATCGGGCGGCATCATCAAACATTGGGTCGAGTTCAGACGCATCAAATTCGGCTGTTTCGCCTTCTTCGTCACCGTAGAATTCGGGCAATAAATAAGCAGATTCATACGCTCTTTGAGAACCGATAAATTCGCAAATATCTTCGACTTCGGGCGTATCAACGAATGGACATTGCAAACGTATCATGTCTGACCCCATCGAAAGCAACATATCTCCATTTCCAACCAATTGCTCCGAGCCGCCAGTATCCAAAATTGTGCGTGAGTCGATTTTTGAAGTAACTTTAAACGACAAACGAGCAGGAAAATTGGCTTTAATCAAACCCGTAATTACATTGACCGACGGACGTTGTGTAGCCACAATCAAGTGAATGCCGATGGCACGAGCCAACTGTGCCAAACGGGCAATTGGTTGCTCAACTTCTTTGCCAGCGGTCATCATCAAATCGGCCAACTCGTCAATTACCAGTACGATATATGGCAAATAACGGTGTCCCTTTTCGGGATTTAATCTGCGTTGAATAAACTTGGCATTGTATTCTTTCAAGTTTCGCACACCTGCATCTTTTAGCAAATTATAGCGATTATCCATTTCGATACAAAGCGAATTGAGCGTATAAACAACCTTTTTTGTATCAGTAATAATAGCCTCTTCGGCATTTGGAAGCATTGCCAAGAAGTGACGCTCGATTTTGTTGTAAAGCGTAAGTTCTACTTTTTTAGGGTCAACCAACACAAATTTGATTTGAGCAGGGTGTTTTTTGTAAAGTAACGAAGCCAAAATAACATTCAAACCAACTGACTTTCCTTGACCAGTCGCACCCGCCATGAGTAGGTGAGGCATTTTGGCTAAATCGGTCACGAAAATTTCGTTTGAAATTGTTTTTCCAAGAATAATCGGTAAATCGAAGTTCGATTTTTGGAATTTATCACTCGCAATCACCGATTTCATCGTCACCATTTCACGATTTTTGTTCGGAACTTCGATACCAATCGTGCCTTTTCCAGGCATCGGAGCAATGATACGAATACCCAAAGCCGCCAAATTTAAGGCAATATCATCTTCCAAATTCTTGATTTTCGAGATACGAATGCCCGCTTCGGGTACGATTTCGTAGAGCGTAACGGTTGGCCCAATCGTAGCCTTGATGCTCGCAATTCCGATTTGGAAATTTCGCATCGTTTCTACGATATTATTTTTGTTGGCTTCGAGTTCTTCTTCGGTTACTTTTGTGCCAGTATTGCCATATTCGCTCAAAAGCGATATTGGCGGATATTGATAATTGCCCAAATCGAGCGTTGGGTCAAACAGTCCAAAGTCTTTTAGTACTTTTTCGTTAATATCGTCATTGTCTAAATCGTTTTCAAAAACATCTTCTTCCTCGTCATGAGTTTCTACGGTAAAAGTTGGCTCATTTGGTAGAGCATTTTTTGGTTTTTCTTCCACATCGAGCGAAAGTTTCTTTTCTTCAAAAGGTTTGGGTACGTCAATGTCTTCTCGACTGATTTTCAAGAAATCAATTTTTGCTTCTTCTTTCTGCTCAACTGGCGATGAAACTGGCGGATGTCTAAAAGAATTATCTTTGTGATTTTCTTCTTCAAAAACTTCATCTTCTTCAACTTGTACTGCCTTGCGGATGCGTTCGCTGGATACATCTTCACGAGGGTCACGTTTGAAATATTTAGCAAAAAACCAATCGTCGATTTCGGTGTAGCCGTGAAAGAATATTAACCAACCCGCCAAAAGCAAGATAATGATAAAAATACCTCCCCAACCCATTGCTTGTTGGAAAAACTGATTGACGGCGTAGCCCAAACCACCGCAGATGATGCTGCCCGAAGCATCGAAAACCGTAATGAAATAACCCAAAAATATACTTGTCCAGACAATATAAAAAATACTCGAAAATGTGAAGCGATTGAAGCTATACGGCAATAAATCTTTTTTTGTCACTAACCAATAACCCGCCCAGACCGTCACAGGAATCCAGCCAAAAGCTGAAAGCCCAAACCACTCGAAGATAAAAAAATGAGAAAGTTTCGCACCCAATAAACCGATAAGATTAGCCGCTTTTTTATCGCCTTGCTTGATGGAAGTCCAGAAAGTGCGTTGTACTACATCTTGGTCGGCATCGCCTGTAAAGAGATACGAAGCGAACGAAAGGAATAGGATTAATGAAAAAAGTAGCAAAAAAATGCCCAAAGCGAGCTGATAACTCTCTTTGCTACCATTAAAATTGAGTGCAGCTTGAGTGCCACCACTTTTACTACTCGATGTACTTCGGGGAGCATTTGGGCTTTTGGGTGGCTGTTTTTTGCGAAAAGTATTGTTATTGTCAGGCATCATTATAAGTAGGAAAGCAATGTATTTTAGAGACAAATATAAGGAATTTGTACAAAACATACTTAGAAAAAGCAGAAGTTTGTGCATTTTGGAGATAAAACAGGAATGAATAGCGTGTTTCTCAAAGAAATATTCAATTAAAAATTTCTGAATCACAAAAATCAAACAATTTGATATTTATCAAATAATTATCTCAATAAAATAATGCTATTTTGAATTTCAAAACCTCTTCAACCTCTTATACAATATGAAAAAAATAGTCTTAACCACAATACTTTCATTCCCCCTTTGGGCAGTTCTACTGTGGGGTGGAGGCTGTGCTTTTGCCCAAAAAGATATTCAGAAAAAGATACAAACCCAACTCATCATGGCTGAAAATGGCTCTACTATCGTGCTTGATGAAGGTTCGTTTATGTTTACTGCAAGTCTTTCGCTCGAAGGCAAAAAGAATATTACCATCAAAGGAAAGGGAAAAGATAAAACGATTTTATCTTTCAAAGGTCAGACCGATGGTGCAGAAGGAATCAGGGTTTCAAATGCTGAAAATATTACGATTGAAGACTTAACGGTGCAAGACTCGAAAGGCGATGCCGTGAAAACAATGAACGTAATGGGCATCACTTTCCGCAATGTAAAAACCGAATGGCTTGGCAAACCAAAAGCCACCAACGGTGCGTATGGACTTTATCCAGTACAATGCGAGAAAGTGTTGATTGAAGGTTGCGAAGCAATCGGAGCATCGGATGCAGGAATTTATGTGGGGCAATCGAAAGACATAATCGTCAGAAAATCAAGGGCTTATCATAATGTGGCGGGTATCGAAATCGAAAATTCAATCAATGCCGAAGTGTATGAAAACGAAGCTACGGAAAACACAGGCGGTATTTTGGTGTTCGATTTGCCCGATTTGATTCTGAAAAAAGGAGGCAATACGAAGGTTTATAAAAACAATATTCACCACAATAATTTCCCGAATTTTGCTCCGAAAGGTAATATTGTTGCCAAAGTTCCAGACGGAACTGGTGTATTGATTTTAGCGGCAAACCACGTGGATATATTTGATAATCAGATAATTAATAACAAATCAATGGGCGTGGGAGTGATTAGTTATTTTACGACCGAAAACAAAATCAAAGACAAAGAATATTATCCGTATTCGGAAGCGGTTACGATTCGTGAAAATAATTTTGAGCGTCAAAAAGTAAAAGCAACAGGCAGAGGAAGATTTGGTCAAATTTACAGATTCAAGTTACGTTTTGGCCGAAATGTGCCGCATATTCTGTGGGATGGAGTTGTAGATGATAAAAATCCAAACTCTGTGATTTGTATCAAAAACAACAAAAACGAATCGTTTGCCAACATGGATGTTGAGCATAATTTCAAGAATATTTCTCGTGATACGAGTAAAGTTATTTGTAAGTAGATGAAAAAAATATTTTTATTATTCATTTCCATCAGCATTTTTGCTTTATCGGCTTTTTATCAAAAGCCTGATAGTGAGGCGATTATGCCCAAAGACAAGTTGTCTGATTACCAGTTTTTTGAGGGAAATACTGCCGACCAAAAACCAGCAAAGGGCGTATTGCCTTATTCATTAAACACACCGCTGTTTACTGATTATGCCGAAAAACTACGCTTTGTGAAACTGCCCGAAAACCAGACAGTGGCGTATAATGCCACCGAAGTTTTAGATTTTCCTGTTGGCACGACCATTATCAAAACCTTTTATTATCCGAACGATTTCCGTAAACCTGAATTGGGCAGAAAACTCATCGAAACTCGATTGCTGATTCACGAAGAAGACGGTTGGAAGGCTCTGGATTATGTCTGGAATGATGAACAAACCGAGGCGTTTTTGGAAGTAGCGGGCGACACAAAAGAAGTGAGCTATATTGATGCCAACGGCAAAAAGAAAAAGCATCAGTACGGCATTCCGAATATTAATCAATGCAAAGGGTGCCATAATCGAAACGAGAAAATGTCACCGATTGGGCCTTCGGCAAGGCAACTCAATGGTGTTTTGCAGTCGGCAGCGGGCGGCGTTTCGCTTGGCAGTGGGCATTCTTCGGAGAAAAGCCCTGATAATCAATTAGTTGCTTGGCAAAAAATGGGTGTTTTGACAAATCTTCCAGCCATTGAAACTGTGCCAAAAGCAGCAATTTGGAATAAACCCGAAAGTGGAAGCATTGATGAACGTGCCAGAATTTGGCTCGATATTAATTGTGCTCATTGCCACCGAAAAGGCGGGCCAGCCCAAACTTCGGGCTTAAATTTGAGTATCCACGAGACTGAGCCAATCGCTTATGGAATTATGAAAACTCCCGTAGCGGCAGGGCGTGGTTCGGGCAATAGGAAATATGATATTGTGCCAAGAAAACCCGACGAATCAATTATTGTTTACCGCATGGAATCGACTGACCCTGGAATTATGATGCCTGAAGTTGGTCGAAAAACTACGCACAAAGAAGGCGTTGAACTTATCAAAGAATGGATAAAGGCGATGAAGTAGGTATGAGTTATGAAATATGAATTATGAGATTTACCCATTTATTTCATAATTCATATCTCATAATTATTTTTTATCGCTATGTCCCAATGATTTTTCGGGAGCAACCAAATCTCTTACCAGTTGCTTCAATTCTTTTATTTCGGGAAAATGGCCTTCACGTTTTCGGTCGAATATCATTTCTTCGTTTAATAAAACCTTAAAACTTCCTGCGATTTCGCTTGGGCGAAGGCTCACTTCGCCGAGCTCTGCCTCAAATGTGGTCAATAACTCTTGTGCCAACCATGCTGAGCGTAGTAGCCAATGGCATTTTGGGCAGTATTCAAGGGTAATTTTTGGTTTCATATTTTTAGAAGGTTTTTTGAGTAAATTACAAAAAAATATTTATTATTTTTATCAAAAAAATCAACCCTCTCAGCATGAAACGTTTTCTTACTCTTGTCTTTTGTCTTGTCTCTCTTGTCTTAGCAGCACAAGTACAAAAAGACTATCTTTATCGGGGCGTACCATTTACGCAGGTAAAACTCAGCGATAATTTTTGGTTGCCAAAACTTGAAATCAACCGAACCGTTACGATTCCGTGGTCGTTTCAGAAATCTAAAGAAACTGGTCGTATCAAAAACTTTGAGCAGGCAGTTGCTCATACGGGCAAACTTTGCACGACTTACCCGTTTGATGATTCGGATATTTATAAAATCATTGAAGGAGCATCTTATTCGCTTCACGTAAAATACGATGCCAAACTTGATACTTATCTTGACTCGCTTATTACGCTTATCGGTAAAGCCCAAGAACCCGATGGATATTTATATACCACTCGCACGATGGGCGATACAACGCACCCGTGGATTGGCAAAGCTCGCTACGAAAAAGAACACGAACTGAGCCACGAACTCTACAATATGGGGCATTTTTATGAAGCGGCAACTGCACATTATCTGGCTACTAAAAAGCGAAATATGTTGGATATTGCCATCAAAAATGCCGACCATCTTCTAACAGTTTTTGGCCCAGAAAAAAAAGCAGTTGCCCCTGGACACCAAGTAATTGAGATTGGTCTGGGAAAACTTTACCGAGTTACTGGCAACCAAAAATACCTTGATTTATCGAAGTTTTTTATTGATTGCCGAGGGCAACGAAAATACGAAAAGAAAACGGGTGAAAAAGATGCAACTGTCTGGCAGACAGGAGCTTACTGGCAAGATAATATTCCTGTAACGCAGCAAACGGAGGCACTCGGACACTCGGTGCGTGCGGGATATTTGTACGCAGGAATGGCTGATGTAGCTTCAATGACCAATAATTTAGATTATCTGACGGCTCTCAATAAAATTTGGGACAATGCTTTTTCAAAGAAAACCTACATTACGGGTGGACTCGGACAAGCTGGAAACTGGGAAGGTTTTGGCCCTGATTATGAACTATCGAATCATGCTGCTTATTGCGAAACTTGTGCCGCAATTTCGAGTGTTTACTGGAATCACCGAATGTTTATGATGTACGGAGATTCGAAATATATTGATATTTTGGAGCGAACACTTTACAACGGACTCATCAGTGGAATCGGTTTGGATGGAAAATCTTTCAACTACGAAAATCCGATGGAATATAATTTACAAAAAGGTAAATTGAGTGGTGAAAACAAACGTTCACCGTGGTTTGTTTGTTCGTGTTGCCCGACAAATATTTGCCGTTTTATGCCTTCAATTCCGAGTTATGTGTATGCTCAAAAAGATAATCAAGTGTATGTGAATTTGTTTATGTCGAATGCCACAACGTTAGAAGTTTTACCAAAAGAAAACGTGACGATTTTGCAAAATACTGAATATCCGTGGCATGGAATGGTTGCGATTTCGGTTGACCCCGCCAATAAAAATGGCTTGAAATTTCCGCTTCACGTCAGAATTCCAGGTTGGGCGAGAGATGAGGCTTTTCCGACTGATTTGTATCGTTATAAAGATAAATCATCGGATAAACCTTCAATCAATGTGAATGGTCAGCTTTTAGAATATACTATCGAAAACGGCTACGCAATTATTGACCGAGCTTGGAAAAAAGGCGATAAAGTAATGATGACTTTGCCGATGAAAGTAAAACAAGTGGTGGCCAATGAAAAAGTAAAAGATAATATCGGCAAGATTGCGATTGAGCGTGGACCAATTGTTTATTGTGCTGAATTTGTTGATAATAACGGACTTACTTCAAACTTGGTAGTACCTGAAAACCAGAGCTTTGCGACAGAATTTCAGACAAATTTATTGAATGGTGTAATGACGCTCAGAGGCTCGGCAAATGCCCTGAATGTTGAAAATAATTCATCAGTTTCGACCAAAATCCAACCTTTAGTTTTGATTCCATACTACGCCCGCTCAAATCGTGGGCAGGGAGAAATGCGAATTTGGTTTCCGACCAGAATCAAAAATTTGGAAATTATGACCGAATAAAAGAACTGAAAAAACAATGGCTGCCAAGAAAGCAGCCATTGTTTTTTTATAAAGAAAGTAGTAACTAATCTATTTTTTGCTCACAACTTTGCTCTTCACACCAACGCCCAACTCGATTTCTTTCTTCGCTTTTTTCGTATCGGTATTTAGTAATTTCACCCCCTCTGATTTATCGCCCATTACTTTTAGCAATACATCTCTCTCTGCACCGTATTGGATATTATTCAGAACAACGTTTTTGCTATTTTGCACTTGCATAACAGTTTTATCTTTGGTTAAAAGCGTAACGTTTTTCAAAGATATATTTTCAGCTTCTACGCAAACCAAGCCTTTATTCGACTCAATGATGGCGTTTTCGATGTTGATATTTTTTATTGACATTTCGGGTAAACCTCTTATCAAAATTGCCGTTTCGGCACCTTTACACACAATGTTTTTGATATAAAAATCCTTGAATTGTGGTGTGCCTTCGTTCAAAGGTTCAGCTTTGATGGTCGGCAACTCGTTTTCTTGACCATCGGCACGAACGGGGTCTTTGGCCGCATAATACATATCAAAAAGTATTGCTTCGCCAGGAATTTCGGTCATGTTGATATTATTTACGTAAATATTTTCAACAACGCCGCCACGTCCACGAGCAGTTTTGAAGCGTAAACCCACATCCGAACCCATAAAAGTACAGTCCGAAATAAACATATTTCTTACACCGCCCGACATTTCTGAGCCAATCACAAAGCCACCGTGTGCGTGGTAAACAATGCAATCTTTGATGATAAAGTTTTCGGTCGGAACGCCACGTTTGCGGCCTTGTTCATCACGCCCCGATTTTATCGTAATTCCATCATCGCCAGTATCAAAAGTACAACCTTCTAAAACCCCGTTTCGGCACGATTCCAAATCAATGGCATCGCTGTTTTGGGCGTACCAATAGTTTTTTACTGTTACGTTTTTTACTGAAATGTGCTCACAAAGAAGCGGGTGCATTGTCCAAGCGGGTGAGTTTTGGAAAGTTACGCCTTCAACAATAATATTTTTGCAACGAGTCAGACTCAACATATTTGGGCGAAGAAAATCTTTGTACGAAGCCAATTCTTCGGGAGTTGGTTTTACGCCATTCAAAATTCTGCCCGCATTCGGAATCATATTGCCTTTCATTGACTTTTCTGATGGATACCAGTTGTTTTGTTTTTCATCGGTTACACCACCTGATTTTATCAGACTTGCCCATTGTCCAGCCGTTTGTTTTTCTTTTTTGATAGCTCGCCACACATCGCCGCCACCATCAAGTACGCCTTCGCCTGTGATAGCGATATTCTCCAAATCAACTCCCCAAATCGGTGCTTGACAACGGTAAGAATCTTGCCCTTCCCAAGTTGTCAGCACGATTGGGTAATCATCGTAGTTTTTGCTGAATTGTAATAAAGCTCCTTTTTCAAGGTGGAGATTTACATTGTTTCTCAATACAATCGGGCCAGTTACCCAAAGTCCTTTTGGTACGAAAACCGTTCCGCCACCTGCGACATTACAAAGTTCAATCGCTTGATTGATAGCTTTTGTGTTGACCGTCAGACCATCAGCTTTTGCTCCATAACGTGCAATATTAAAAGTGTCTTTTCGGAAAACTGGACGGTAAGTAAGCGGCAATTCGTAAGCATATTTATCGTTAAATTCGGTCTTTTTTAAGAAGTTTCTTAATGGATGTCCATTTACCACAAGACCTTCGGCTGCTAAATTTGCCATTAGTTTTGCCCCATAAACCGTAAAATGCGTATTATCTTCAAGTCCTTTCGGGAATTTTGGATAAATACCGCCAGCAATATTCATGAATATTTTTTTCGAGCCTTCAACGCCGTGTTGCTCAATCACTTTTTGGCTTGAAGCGTGCATATCAATTAACGTAATGTTGTATTGTTTGGCTATTTCACGTACTACAACTGGATATTCGCCGTGTTGGTCCATGAACTTTCCAGCTTCATTAAATTTTCTACGCATCACGGGCGTGAATAGCACAGGTGTTGCTCCTTTGGCTTGTGTTTCTTCGATGTAGCGAATCAAGTTTTTGCGATAATCAGTTTGTGCGGCTGCGTAGCGAGTAGTGTCTGATTCTTTTTGGTCGTTATGCCCAAATTGAATAAAAACGTAGTCGCCTTTGTGGAGTTGGTCATGTACTTTTTTCCAAAGTCCTTGATTGCGGAAACTTCTTGTACTGCGACCATTGACTGCATGATTTTGAATTTCAACGGCATTCGTAAATAGTTCGGGAAGTACTTGTCCCCAGCCAGTTTCGGGGGCGTCGTAAGGGTTTTTGTTGGCACAAGTTGAGTCGCCAATCAAGAAAATACGTGGCTTTTCTTCGGTCGGACTAAACGCCGAGTTTACCCAAAATAAGGCAGTAAATAGTAGTAAGCGGTATAGGGTTTTATTTTTCATGCGTAAAATCTAATTTTATTTATTTACAGGATTCCATTTTCCATCAAAAGTCCAATCAATTGTAATCGTTTTTGGGTCGATTTTTAGATTATTGGCGTGCCAAGCATAATCGCCACCTTTGCGATGACAATTGTAATAATTTACACGTTTTCCCCATTTGAGTTGCGTGGTTGATGATTGATAAATATCGGCATCGGCCATGTTTTCATCAAATTTACAATCAATCAAATAAAACTGTGCTTCTCGGTGAAAGCGTCCCAATTTATATCCTTTATCTCCCTCGAAAGTACAGTTTTTTAGCACAGTTTTTGAAGATTCATCATTTGAACCATCGTGCCAAATGGCGGCATTCATATTGTGGCAAATAAATTTGCAGTTTTCGGCCCAAGCCCATCCTCTCGGACAGTAAAAGTCAACGTGACCTTCCATTGTGCAATTCTTGAAATAATACAAACCACCTTCCACGTCCCACGGACTAACGGTATCACCGCCACCTGCTCGAAAAGTGCAGTTGATAAAACTCAAACGTGTTGCTTTAGGAAATGAACGAAAGGCAAATTGATGTCCATCTTTTCTTACGATTTTCTTGCCAATTTTTTCACCTTCTTCTCTTGGCAAAGTGGTTTGGCTATTGCCTGCTTCGTTGGTGCAAGTGATGCTTGAATCTTTCTTGGCATTGAAACCATAATCATTGATTACAGAAAGTTTCTCGAATGTCAAATCGTGGGCTTTTACGTTGATGGTTGCTGCTCCAAAATCGTCAGGATTTTCGCAACGCCACATATCTCTTGGTAACGTAGTGACGATAATTACACCGTCTTCCGATTCACCTTGTAGTTTCAAAAATGACTTTGTAATCATCAATTTTTCACGATAAACGCCATTTTTTATAAAAATCGTGCGTTGTTTGCTCGAAACTGTATCGAGGCTATTAATGGCTTCTTGAATGGTTTTATATTTTCCCGTACCATCTTGTGCAACGGTTGTTTTTTGAGCAAAAACAGCATTACTTATCAATAAAAAGAAGTAAAAGAGGCTTTTTTTGTAGAACAAGTTTTCAACTTGTTTCGTACAGATGCTATTTTTCATAGATTTTTTCATAAAAATTGATTCTCAGCCTGAACAAGTTAGAAACTTGTTTTACTTGCCCCATTTTGCTACCCACGCAGGATAATCAGTCGAGAGAAATTTGGCTGGCCAAGTACCATAATAGGCATAGCCAATGCGACGTTCGTTTTCGATTTCGGCCAAAGTTGGTTTAGCGATGCTATCTCTGCCCGTAAAAAAAGGTTTATTACTTTCAAGGTCATAAAATCTCGCCCAAAGTGTAGAATTTGGGTCGGAAACTACAATTTTATCTTTACCCGATGGTTGATTTGGGTCGGTTATATTTTGAACATTTATGCCTACAATTTTTACAGATTCTAACCAAACGGCTGCTGCATTCACCGCTTTTTTAATTTCGGGCGAAGGATTATTGATGCTCATTAGAAAAGTACAAATTCCGACACTTTCATTGCCACTGATTGAAGGCAATTCAAACGCACGTGCTTTGGCGGGTTTCAGTGTAGTTCGGTCGTGTTGGGCACACCAAGCGGTGAGTTTACCGTTTTGTATAAATTGCGTTTTCAGAATACAATTAATGCCTTTTTCAACGGCCAATTTCGCTTGCGGAATGAGCGTTTTATCAATCGTTTCAAAATCGTTTGTGCTTTCCGAAGCATATTTCATTACCCACATCACCTCAATCATGGCGTTATCGTTGTAAGTAATATGTTTTCGGTAACTGCTCGAATCAGGAAAAAATTGTCCCCAGCCCCCAGCCGTATTTTGTGCTGTAAGTAAATATTTTACGCCATTTTCGGCAGCTTTTAGGTATTCGGGGTTGTTGGTTTTTTTATGAGTTGAAAATAACGTTTTTATTTCGGTAGTAGTAGCTCGGTCGTCGATACAAGCATCGAGTTTATTTTTTTCTGATTTTAGTGTGGCTTTTAATGTTTCAGAAAGTGTTTTTGAATAATCAATGGCATTGCCGCCAGGTTGTGGCCAGCCGCCGTTGTTGCGTTGATAAAGTAAAATTCGTTCCGCTACCGAATCTTTAGTGATTACAACCGAAGTCTTATCGGTGCTTGGCGAAACCATATTTGTTGCACGACAACCCAAAGCCGAAACGGCCAAAATAGACCCAAAAATGATTGTTTTAAAGTGCATTGTCGTAAAAATTTAATTTTATTGATTGAAGATTAGTGATTACAAATTAAAGATTGTTGAAGATTGATGACACATAATCAACAATCTTCAATCAATAATCCCTAATCTTCAATAGAAAATTTAAAGAAAATTTCAATACCCAGGATTCTGTACTAATTTTTTCTGATAGGCATCAACTGTTGCTTGGTCGTAAGGGAAAAGTTCACTTTTACCAGTTACAAAGAATCTCGCAATTCCTTGGTCGAGCGTAACGCCATCAATCAAATTTCCAGTTAGGTGCTGTGTCCAATCGAGTCTTGTCCAGCCTGTTGGGGCGGTTGTAAGAGCGGTTGGTTTATAGAAAGAGTTCAAGAACTGAATTTCTTCACCGTTATTTCTCCAAAACATATAACGAGGCACATTTGCAAAAGCTCCTTTTCTATCTTTCATATCTGCGATTTTTGCACGAGTTTCGGCAATTTTGGCGGCCAAAAGATTCCAACGAATCAAGTCAAACTTACGGATTCCTTCACTACCAAATTCTAAGAAACGCTCATTGACGATGGCATTGAAAAACTCTGCTTTTGTTGTCGGCGTTTTGCCAATCGCAGGGTTACTTTTATTGGTAAATGCTCTTTTGCGTACCTCCTCAAAAGCGGCGATTGCTGCGGCTGATGGGTTGCCATTGATTTCGTTTTCGGCTTCAGCAAACATCAATAATACATCTGAAAAACGAATCATTGGCCAATTATAGCCTGGGTTTAGTGCTGTTCCTGGCAACAAAGGCACACGCCAGTCTTTTCTAAATTTTCCATCGGTCAATTCGCCCAATCTTCTTGGCGATTTTATGTTGGTTGCTGCAATCGCATAATTTGTTACGGTTACGTCACGGCGGGTATCGGTTGAGTCATAGGCATAAAAATAGTTTGGTAATGCCAACAAACCACCACCACCAGTTCCGAAGCGAGATGCTGCGTTTACCGAAGGCCCGTTGTAATTACCCATGCGGCTATCAGAGTTTGAGTTTGAACCACCAGCACCTACTTCAAAAATAATTTCGCCTTGTGGGTCATATTGAAATGAAGTTAGTTTTCTCCAAATATCCTCAAAACTTGGGTTGAGCGTATGTTCGCCCCTTTTGGCCATTAAATCGGCACATTCGTCACGAGCGATTTTTATGTAGGTTAAATAATCAGCATTACGCTCCATTTTGCCGCTACTTCTGAGAGCATAACCACCTCTAAACATGGCCAATTTTGCACGCAAAGCCTTTACTGCACCTTTCGTGATACGCTCGTTTCTTACGCCCGCTTCGGTTCTCCACGGCACGAGGTCAGTGGCTGTTTTTAGGTCTTCGATGATTTTTGCATAAGTTTCGTCACGATTTGCTTGCGGAATAAACAAATCAGTTTGCTTGTAAGCAGGCGTGAAAGGAGCAGGCACATCGCCCCAGTTTCTGATTAATTCAAACAAAAATTGAGCTCTGAGTGTCAAGGCTTCACCGTGTAAACGACGTAATTCTTTTTTATCAGCATCGCTTCCGTTGGTATAAGCAGCCATGAGCGGAATCTGCTCGATACAAAGATTGGCTTTTTCGATACCACGATAAAGTTGCAAAAATGGGTTGCGAAGTTCGGCGTTTGTCAATAATAATTGATAACGACCAATGCCACGACGACCATTGTCGATGTTTCCCGAAACAATAATTTCGTCAGAATCATACGGATAATACATATTGATACGAATGCCGTAGCCGTTATCACCCATGAGTTCGTCATAAACTCCAATTAGGGCATTAGTGGCATTGGGAACGTTTGAGAAAGCATCTGAAATGCTAATCTGAGATTTTGGCTGTACTTCCAAGAAGTCTTTACAGCCGCTTATTGCCACGCCAGTCAACGACAACGATAAGCTCAGAATGGTTATTTTTTTAAATATATTTTTCATTTTCTTAAATCTATTTTAAAATGATTCTTGAGGCTTTTAGAATGTTAAATTGATACCTGCAACCCAAGTTTTGGCACGAGGATAACCCGCAAAATCAACACCTTGTGTAAGTGGGTCAGAGCGACGAGTATTTACTTCTGGGTCGTAGCCCGAATACTTCGTGAATGTCGCTAAATTGTTTACAGTTGCGAAAGCTCTCAATTTTGAAACCTTGATTTTCTTCAATACTGTATTTGGCAACGAATAGCCCAAAGTAATGTTATTGATTCTCAAAAACGAACCATCTTCTACCGCCCAAGAGTGTAACCAGTAGCGTTGCACACGCACGGGCGACCAAATTGTGGCATTCGCATTGATAGCCGCAAGTTCGGTTGGGTCGGTTACGACTACTCCGCTATTATTGATATTTGTCCAACGGTTTTCCATAAATTTGAGCATGTTTAAGCTCGGAAATGCACCGTCAGTCATTTCTATTTTATTGGCATTGTAGATGTCGTTGCCAACAACCCAGTTTACAAAAACACTCAAATCGAAGTTTTTGTAAGCAACTTGGTTATTCAAGCCTCCGATAAATTTCGGGTTTGCGTTGCCAATAACTGTGCGGTCTTTGTCAGCCGTTACGAGTCCGTCGCCATCCAAATCTTTCCATTTTAGCATACCTGGTTGTGGCACACCATAAACCGAATTTACGGCAACACCTGGCTTTAATGTATAAAATCCAGTTGGTGTTGTTGAAGCAGCATTATAGTTAAAATCTTCAATTTTGTAAAAGCCATCGGTCACGAAACCGTACATCAAACCTACTGGCTGACCCACTTTTACTAAATAATCGTCAGTTCCGTCAGAGCCTTGCCAGCCTGAGTTACGAGTCAACTGGTCAACCGTTCCGAGACTTGTTACTGTGTTCTTATTGTTTGAAATGTTGAAGTTAGCATTCCAAGTAAAGTCTTTTTTACGGAAAATGTAAGCATTCAATTGTAATTCAATTCCTTTGTTGGTTGTTGAACCCAAGTTTCTGATTTGAGAAGAATATCCCGAAGTAGGAGGGATAGCCACTGCCAAAAGCAAATCTTGACCTTTGTTTTGGTAAGCATCAAGTGTCAGTTGGAAGCGATTATTCAAGAATGACAAATCTAAACCGATGTTTTGCGAAATATTCGACTCCCATCTCAGGTCGGGATTTGCTAAAGCTACTGGAGCGTATCCTGGCAAAACACTACGATTGAGGGCATATTCGCCCGTTACGCCGTAGAGTTGTTGATAGAGCAAATCTCCGATACGGTTATTTCCTGCTACACCATAGCCAATTCTGACTTTACCATCAGTGATAAATTTATTGCCTTTCAAGAAACTTTCTTCAGAAAAACGCCAGGCCAAAGTTCCCGAAGGGAAAACCAATGCACCATTGGCATAATTGAATTTCGACGAACGGTCAGAACGCAATGAAGCAGTTGCTAAATATTTATCAGCGTAGCCGTAAGTTACTCGACCAAACAATGAGAATAAACGATTTGGTGGAGCAATGTTTGAAGTTGGTCGAGCTTGTATTGCACCTGTTGGTGGCGACCCAAGACCCATATTGGCCAATGCTTGTTCGGCAGCAATATCAGCAGGAAAATAACGGGTTTCAATATTTGTGTTTTTTGCAGTACTTTGATAAATCTCTTGTCCAACCAATGCACTGAAATCGTGCATTTTATTAAATTTCTTGGTGAATTGTAAAGTATTTGAGTTATTGATGATTACGGCATTTTGCTGGAAAATCGAAGCTACAGGAAGTGAAGCAAAGTTACGTGCTGTTCCAGTAATTTTACTAAAAAAAGCATCGTTTTGCGTATCATTATTATCAACACCAACGGTTGACTTAAACACTAAGTTTTTCAAGATATTATAACTGAAATATCCGCTTAAATTTATTGCTTTCGTGTAGGCTTTTCTGAATTCAGCCTGAGTCATCAAGATTGGATTGACCAAGTTTCCTGAAGAAATATAAAGGTCATTATCAAAATCATCAATGTCTGGATTTACACCAACCAATAATGGGCGGTATTGCACCGAGTGACGCAAACGGTTAGTAGATTTTGTTCCACTGCCCGAAGTTCCCGCTCCGCTCACGGTTTGATTGGTATAACGAACATTGAAACCAACTTTCAGTTTTTCGCTGGCTTTGTGGTCCATTTTGAAAGTAGCCAAATAGCGGTCGAAACCCGATTCGAGTAAAACGCCCTGCTCTTTGTTGGCTGTTAAACTAAGGTTATAGCTTGTGTTAGCATTGCCACCGTTTACTATTAAATTATGGTTTTGGTAACTCGCCTGACGACCAAAAACTTCTTCTTGCCAGTCGATAGCATCAACGGTTTTATATTGATTGATGTTTTCCCAACCACCATATTGATTCGTGAAACTTGTTTCGGCCGCAATTTCGCCACGGCTTCTTTCATATTGCCAACGCACAAAATCATACGGACTCATTACATCCAATTTCTTGAAAATTTCACGTACACCAGTCGAGCCATTGTAGCTTACCGTTGTTTTTCCGCCTTTACCCGATTTTGTCGTGATAATCACAACACCATTTGCACCTCTTGCTCCATAAATGGCCGTTGAAGAAGCATCTTTTAGTACGTCAATTGTTTCAATATCTTGCGGAGAAATGAATGAAAGAGCATTTTCAACCTGAATTCCATCAACTACATAAATAGGAGAATTATCTTGTGTAATAGAGCCACCACCACGTACACGAATCTGAATATCAGCACCTGGAGCACCCTCAGAAGTTGTTACACGCACACCCGCCAAGCGACCAGTAAGAGCTTCAGCGGCATTGGTCAATGGAATGTCTTTGAGTTGTTTTGCCCCAACCGATGAAACCGAACTCGTCAGGTCACGTCGGCTTACACCATCACCGTAACCGATAGCCACAACCTCTACTTCATTGAGGGTTTGGGTGTCTTCATCAAGCTGAATTTCGAGATTGGTTTGATTGCCAATCGAAACTTCTTTCACGGTGTATCCTATCAAACTTAGAATCAAAGAACCATTCTTTTTGTCAGAAACCGACAGCGAGAATTCTCCTTTTGTATTAGTAGTAGTACCTGTTTTGGTACCTTTGAGCATAACTGATACGCTCGGCAAACCTTCTCCCGTTGTGGCATCGGTCACTTTCCCCGAAATTTTCTGGGATTGTGCCATCACTACCTGCACGGTTGTCAAAAGCAGTAGAAATAATAATTTTTTCATTTAAAGTTAACGCAAGGTTTTTAAGGTGATTTTGAAAAAATAGAAAAAAAAAGAACTTAACTATTGATTTTTATTAGGTTTTGATTGAATTTTTGGCTCAAAACTTGTCAAAGTCAATAGCAAGTAATTGTATAGTAAGTAAACAATAGGTTATTTTAGCTCATTGATAGCCACGAAATCCATATCGGCAAAAGATTGGTTCTCGCCTGCCATTCCCCAAATAAATGAATAATTGGTAGTGCCGCATCCTGAGTGAATCGACCACGGAGGCGAAATAATAGCTTGGTGATTGCTTACCCACAAATGACGAGTTTCCTGTGGCTGCCCCATCAGATGTAGCACGCTTTGCCCTTCTTGCACATCAAAATAACAGTAAACTTCCATACGGCGGTCGTGGGTGTGCGATGGCATTGTATTCCAAACACTTCCATTTTGCAGAACCGTAAGCCCCATTACTAATTGACAGCTTCTGATACCATCAAGGTGAATATATTTATAAATTGTACGCTGATTGGCCGTTTCTACCGCTCCCATTTGGGCAGGAGTGGAGGCTTCCTTAGTCATTAATTGCGTTGGATATTCTTTGTGAGCAGGTGCCGAAAGAACAAAGTATTTAGCTGGATTTTCGGCATCAATACTTTCAAAAACAACTTTTTTTGCTCCTTTTCCGATGTATAAACAATCTAACTTATTGATGTTATATGCTTGTCCATCAACCGTTATTTTGCCATCGCCTGCTACGTTGATAATACCCATTTCTCTTCTTTCAAGAAAATATTCTGACTTTAAATCTTCGTAAGTTCCAAGAGTCAAAGTTTCAGTTGTTGGCATTACTCCGCCCAAAATCATGCGGTCGTAGTGCGAATAAGTTAGATGAATCTGATTGGTAGAAAACAGCGTTTCCATCAAAAAATTATTGCGTAATTCGGCAGTATTCATTCCCGCCGTTTCTTTTGGACTACTTTCGTATCTTGTTTGCATATTGTACCTTCCCCACCACCCCCATCCCCTAAAGGGGAGTTAATGATGTCTATTTTATATTTATCTTTAAAAAACGATTTCTAACTTTTATTTTATACAAGTTGCTGAGTATCAGTAGCCCCCCTTTAGGGGCGGGGGGGTACTTGGGGGTAGGGGGCTACCTCCCCATCCAACCGCCATCGACCGTCAAGATTGTGCCATGTACATAATCTGATGCTGATGATGCCAAAAATACGGCTGGACCTTTGAAATCTTGTGTTTCGCCCCAACGGCCTGCTGGAATTCTTGCCAAAATCGAAGAACTGCGTTCTGGGTCGTTTCTGAGTGCTTCCGTATTATCGGTGGCAATATAACCAGGGGCAATTGCATTGACGTTTACGCCTTTTCCTGCCCATTCGTTGGCGAGTGCTTTTACCAAACTTCCAATTGCACCTTTACTGGCGGCGTAGCTTGGCACATTGATTCCACCTTGAAAAGTGAGTAATGATGCCGTAAAAATGATTTTTCCTGAGCCACGAGCAATCATATCTCGCCCAATTTCACGAGCCAAAATAAATTGTGAATCAAGATTGATGGCCATTACTCTGTCCCAATATTCGTCTGGATGCTCGGCCGCTGGCATACGCATAATTGTGCCAGCGTTATTGATTAAAATATCAATTACAGGAAAGTCAATTTTCACTTTTCCAATAAATGCGTTGAGGCTATCACGGTCACTAAAATCAGCTTGGTAGGCTTTAAAATTTCGACCGAGGGCGGTTACTTCCTGCTCAACCTGACTGCCACTTAATTCGATACTTGCCGAAACACCGATGATGTCAGCCCCCGCTTCGGCCAAACCAAGAGCAATTCCTTTTCCAATCCCTTTATTGCAGCCTGTCACGAGTGCTATCTTTCCTGCTAAACTAAACATGTATTGTTTTTATTTTTTCTTGTATAATAATGACCAAAATGTGTAAAATTCCTTGAAATACCCTGAATAGTATTTAATATCGTTTATATTTGACTTTTCTAAGATGCAACAAGAATGTTTTATGAGCAAATATTTTTCCGACAATCTTTATGCAATCGTTGTCGGGAACGTTGCCAAAAAATACTTTTGAATTATTCTGACTCAAATAAGCCTTGATTTTTGCTATCTTTACGTTATTTTTATTGCTGTTTCATGTAAGAAAGTGTGTAGATAAAATTGTACTTTAATAAGATTTGAAGATTGGAAACAGTTACGATAAAAGATATTGCAAAAGCCTTAAACCTCTCGACTTCGACAGTTTCGAGGGCTTTGCGTGGAAGTTATGAAATCAATGCCGAAACCAAACGGTTGGTGATGGAATACGCCGAAAAAGTCAATTATTCTCCCAATCCGATTGCCCTTAGTTTGAAAGAAAACAAAAGCAAAGCCATTGGCGTAATTGTACCCGAAATTGCTAATCATTTTTTCTCACAAGCCATTAATGGCATTGAAGATATAGCCAATAAAAGAGGCTATCACGTAGTTATTTTTCAAAGCCACGAATCT
>JBKBSS010000140.1:0-8245 GCA_046291385.1 Emticicia sp.
GTGCTTTCGATTTTAATGACCGAAGTTCCTTGTTTATTGAAAATCACCATTGAAGTTGGTGTGCGACGCACTACTAACCAATCTTTACGGTTTTGGTCGAATAATAATTCAAACACTGTTCCTTTATCGGGACGCTCCAACTGAATATTGGCATTGGTTATGCTATTGCCGAGCATATCAACTTTCTTGATTTCGCCAATTTCGGAAAGCAATGTAATGATTGAGTTTTTATTGCCATCTTCCTCGACAATCATTCCAATTGGTCGAGCAGTAAGCGGTACTTTTGGAAAACCGCTCAGATTTGGCCCTTGTTCGTAGAAAACATTAAGTGTTCCATCTTTTTGCAATACGGCCAAATAGGCATTATTTTTATACTTAACTGGCTGAATTTGAACGATGCTACCAAGCTGAGCTGGTGTTTTTAAATTACTTACTTTTTGAGTTTCTTCATTAATTATATATATCGCTCCCGACGCATCAACCACATAAATTTTTGTTTCGTTGGCAGCTAAGGCTTTTACTCCCCCATCGAGCAATAATTCGGGCGAACTGCCTATGATTCCCTGCGTATTATCTCGACTTAAAACCACCAAATCGCTTGGTGTGGTGGTCAGATAATGGAGAAGTCCATCTTGGAAATAATCGGTTGGTAATAAATAATTGGTATTGATTGCCTGTCCGAGCGGAATAGTATTTATTTCTTTGGCAGTATTTGACAATAATTTCAGTTGATTATCAGTTTGCTGAACGATGATTTCATCAGCGGCATTTACTGGGTTTCTTATGATATTTGGAATACCAACCAAAGGGCTTTTTACGACCAAACTATCTTGCAAAAACAACTTATTGACAACAGCCGCCTTTTGCGTTTGTGGGACTTTTTCTATCAAAAATTTAGTACCGAAAGTGCTATTAATCACAAAGTTTTCGATGGCTATAAAGCGTAAATCTTTCACCCTGACTTCGTGTTTGAGCGTAGAAGCTTGCCATTTTTTTGGTAACGAATAATAAATATTGTTCCAAACTCGCTGCGGACTAATAATAGCTGTTACCTGCGATTGTGGACTAAGTTTGGCAATAAAACTTTGATAAATGCTTGATTTCGCCCAAGTTTGCCCTGTATTTAGGTTATTG
Source organism: Emticicia sp. (assembly GCA_046291385.1). GTDB lineage: Bacteria > Bacteroidota > Bacteroidia > Cytophagales > Spirosomataceae > Emticicia. Next base: position 1,135 of record JBKBSS010000140.1, read on the forward strand.
AGGTATTCACGCATGGCATCATCATCGCTTGCCACAATGATATAATCGTCTTTTTGAGTATAGTAACAGTCTGAAAAACCTTTGAAAACCGAACCAAACAGCATGGCGGGCAATTGGCTGACATCAATTTTTCTTACGTAATTATTAAGGTAAGAAAAAGGTTGTGCTTTGAAATAGCTGGAGATTTTCTCTGCATTCGTAGCCAAATCATCAAATAAATTAAGGGCTTCGGCCGAATCTTCGGTTTTGATGAGTAGAATTTTCTTCGATGGCTCATCTGATGAGGTTTCCATTTCGCACAAAACTATTTCATCTTTCAGAATCGAATAAAAACTATTGAGATTGACATTGAGTAAGCGATTAACACTATCTTTTTCGGCAACCAGCTCTGGTTCTTCGTTTTTCATGTAAGTATTGAAATCTTGTGCCAACAAGAGTTTATTCTTGAAACTCAAACGAACCGTAATGGCAGTATTTTCGGGAATCAAGTCTGTACAAGCGAAAGGTTGTGGTTTTTGGCGAGCAAAAATACCCAAAAACGGAATGGTGTTTGTGCCTTTTGAATAGATATAAGCCGAAATAATATTGGGTGTTTTTTGTTTCTCAAAAACAATATCGGGGTTACGTGGCGTGATATTTCCAAAAAACTCAATCAAATTGGGCGATAATTGCGAAGGAAGAATATCAGCCACATCTTGTAAACTCTTACTTTTGAAATAAATGTGTGCCGTTCCTTTTCTACTTTCTTTAAAAGGCACTCGTTCGATTGACACGCCCGACTTGATTCGGTTGGCCACTTCTTCGAGCAACACTTTTGAGCCGCTACAAATCAAAAAATCATCATGCACGAAGAAATTAAAAAGTGGGCGACTGTTTATGTCATATAATTCGTTGATACGCAGACCTTTATAATTACGTCCATAAACTTTTCGTTTGGTGGCGTCTGGTACTAAAAGATTATTCAAGAAAGATTCATCACCAAAAGCCCCCGCTGGAATATAGATAATGTATTCAAGATTTTTCTTGTTTTCTCGGTGAAGTGAATAAGTGATAAGTTTCTTTTCAAAAAACTTTTTGGCAATCTCTTGGTTATCAATGTTTTCACCAACCTTTTTTAGTTGAGCCAAAGCATCATAGAAAAAAGGAATGTCGGAAAGTTGAGTTGGGTCAGTTTTGGAATAAAGCGATTGTTGGATTTCGGAACTTTCGACCACCAAAAAAGCATTATCAGGCACAAAATTCCAAGCATCTTTACGTGGAGCGAACCAAATTTGATAAGCAATAAAAAGAGCAACCACCAATAAGATTGCATTGAGATACCATAGAGTTTTTGCTTTTAACATATTTCAAAAGTCGAAAGGACAGGGCTGTAAGTCGATAGTTTCAAATAAATTATCGACTGATTATCTACAATCACTGATTTTAAGATTTTAGTTGGTAGATTTGCAAAAATAAGTAATTAACGACGTAATGTTCAAGGTTTGAAGTCCAAAGTTTGAATTTAATAGATAAAAATGGTTCAATTAGAAACAATTTGTGCGTTATCAACCCCACAGGGTATCGGAGCGATTGGCGTGATTCGTGTTTCGGGCGAGCGTACTTTTGAGATTGTCAATAAAATTTTCAAGGGGAAAGACCTCACAAAAGTAGATTCTCACACGATTCATTTCGGTACGATTCGAGATGGCGGTGTGATTGTCGATGAAGTTTTGATAGCAGTTTTTAAAACACCCAAAAGTTTTACGAAGGAAGATGTCGTTGAAATTTCGTGTCACGGCAGCGACTATATAATAAGGTATATTTTGAAACTTCTGCTGCAAAATGGTTGTCGAATGGCACAAGCGGGCGAATTTACCCAACGTGCATTTTTAAACGGACAATTTGACTTAGTACAAGCGGAAGCCGTAGCCGATTTGATTGCAGCCGACTCAGAAGCAGCCCACAAAACTGCCATGAATTTGATGCGTGGAGGTTTCTCGAATCAGTTGAAAGTCTTGCGTGAAGAATTGATTCATTTTGCGAGTTTGGTCGAACTGGAGTTAGATTTTGGCGAAGAAGACGTAGAATTTGCCGAAAGAGATGATTTAAAATCTTTAATATTGAAAATTCAAAATTTTCTGAAAAATCTAATAGACTCTTTCGATGCAGGAAATGTAATAAAAGAAGGGCTTCCTGTGGCGATTATTGGCCCACCGAACGCAGGAAAATCTACGCTTTTGAATGTCTTATTGAATGAAGAAAGAGCCATCGTAACCGAAATTGCAGGCACAACCCGTGATGTGATTGAGGATGTGCTTTTTATTGAAGGGATTAAGTTTAGATTTATTGATACGGCTGGAATTCGGGCAACGAAAGACGTAGTTGAATCTATCGGCATTGAACGCTCAAAAGATGCCATGCGACGTGCAGAAATAGTTTTACTATTGACTGATAATCAAATCATTAACGAAGATTTTATTGCAGACTTTGATGAAACGAAGATTATTAAAGTTAGAAACAAAATTGATTTATTGGCACAAAAAGCAAACTTTGAAGGCTTAAATATTTCCGCCAAAAACAATATCGGTATCGAAGAGTTAAAATCGGCCATCGTAGCGAAAGCAAAAGTAAAAAAGCAAGCCGATACAATGCTGACGAATTTACGTCATTATGAACATTTAGTGAAAGCCAATGAAGCACTTAGTGAGGTTTTAAATGGTTTAGATATTGGCATTACTGGTGATTTCTTGGCACAAGATATTCGTCTTTCATTGCATCATTTGGGAGAAATTACGGGAGCTATTTCTTCCGATGATTTATTAGCAAACATTTTTAGTAAGTTTTGTATCGGAAAGTGATAAGAGAATACGAGCAATAATAGACGAGGTTTTGTCTTGAAAATAGCCTATTTGCACAAGCCTTTTACCTCCAAATGGTAGAAGGCTTTTTTGATTGCATAGCAATTATTTTTACCTTACTTTTGTTAATCAATTAGTTAATATTTTATGATTCAAGAACGTTACTCATTTACTAACAACTTACTTGATACCGTTTTTGAGTTTGTGAGTGTAGGCACAAAAGGAAGTATTACTAAGTTAGTTCAATACACCTAAACACCTATCAAAGATGTTTATAATTTAGGTTTTGGCGATAAAAACGAAGCAACAGGATTTATTGACGATAAAGCCATAACCAATAACCAAGATAGTAATAAAGTGTTAGCAACCGTAGCAAGTACACTTTATATTTTTACTGACAAATATCCTCATGCGTGGGTTTATGCAGTAGGTATTACACCAAGCCGCACCCGATTATACCGTATGGGTGTAAGTAATAACTTAGCTGAAATAGAAAGATATTTTACTATTTATGGACTTTTAGATGAACATTGGGAGTTATTCGAGAAAGGAAAAGATTATCAAGGATTTTTGGCAAAAAGAAAAACAAAATGAAAAAGACAAACTTACAAGCAAGCAGCTACAATGCTGAACTCGACCAATACAGTAAGCAAGTATTATTTCCTGAACAACTATCTAAGGCAATAAGCACTTTACAAGCAGTAGGTATGCCAAACGATTATACGGTCAAACAAAAGGCTGCATCTATTTGTGAGGAACTGAAAGAACAAAGAAAACGCCATAACCTCACTCAAACCGAATTAGCTTCAAAAATTGATATGAAAAAAGAATTTATATCAAGAATAGAAAACGGCAAAGCAGATATTCAGTTATCTACATTTTTGAAAATTTTAGATGGTTTAGGCTTAAAAATGAATATTCAATAAAATCATACTTTTGAGACAAATAATTAAGTTTTTGATTGAATTTACGGATTATTTAAGTCGTCATCTATCGCCTAACCAAACAATGAGTTTTTCAGAACAATTATTCGAAAAGATAAAAGAATACGCCTCGCCAAAAGAAATAAGTTGGATAGAAAGCAAGGCTAACAGTAGTTTGCAATCGCTGCAAACAGCATTTGTCGCTACGCCCAGATTTGTGAGTAAAACCATCATTAATTCTACCGAAACTATTAATGACGTAAACATCAATGATTGGACTTTGGATAGACTCGTAAGGGTGTATCTACTAACTACGCTTGATAGTTCGGACAAGGCTATTTATACAAAAACCCTCAACACACTCTTTGAAACTGCTGAAAACAATGAGGCAGTTGCTTTAATATCAGCACTTGCTTTTTTTGCTTATCCTGAATATTGGATGTTGCGTGCCACTGATGCCGTGCGTTCAAACATCGGTTTGGTTTTTGATGCCATTGCTTTTCAAAATCCATTTCCGATGCAAAATTTCTCTGAACTGGCTTGGAATCAGTTGGTTTTGAAATGTATTTTTAATGATAAACCCATTCACCGCATTCAAGGTTTAAACGAACGGGCAAATCAAGAATTGGCAAATTCGATTTCTAACCTTGCCCATGAGCGTTGGGCTGCTGGCCGCACGATTCCTGCTCAGGCTTGGCGATTAGTGAGTAAATTTATGAATGAAGCAATTTTTGAGGATATTTGTACCTTATTTGTATCTCAAAATTCAAATGATAATATTGCAGCAGCGTTGGTTTGTTCCGAAACTGATTTTACGCTTGCCAAAAAAGAACTAAAAAAACACCAAGAACTACGAAGCAAAACCTTTAGCTGGTCATTGCTTGAGGCTTAGAAACAGAGTATTAACAACAATTGAATCAATAAAATGTGTCAAAAACATTCTGAAATATCGCAAAACCCTTCTCACTTTGAAGGCACAGCCGAAGAACTTGTAACCTCACAAACAATACAAGCAAATTATGCCGATTATACAAAAGGCATGAAATTCTTTGACCCACATATTCACATGACTTCCCGCACAACCGATGACTATACGGCGTTGATTGATGCGGGCGTTGTGGCAATTATTGAACCTGCCTTTTGGTTAGGTCAACCTCGCACGGGTTTGGCTTCATTCAAAGATTATTTTAGTAGTTTGGTTGGTTGGGAGCGTTTCCGTTCATCGCAGTTTGGAATCAAACATTACTGCACAATTGGCTTAAATTCTCGTGAAACCAATAATGAGGCTTTAGCCGAACAAGTAATGGAAATTTTACCTTTATTTTTGTACAAAGAAGGCGTAGTTGGCGTTGGCGAAATTGGCTTCGACGACCAAACAGCCGCCGAAGAAAAATATTATCGTCTGCAACTCGAATTATCAAAGGAGGCAGGTTTGCCAGTACAAGTTCACACACCGCACCGTGATAAAAAGAAAGGAACTGAGCTGAGTATGTCGATTGCTCTCGAACATGAAATTGACCCAAGTATGGTCATTATCGACCATAATAATGAAGAAACCGTAGAAAGTGTGCTTGACCAAGGTTTTTGGGCAGCATTTACGATTTATCCGTTTACAAAAATGGGTAATGAGCGTATGGTTGAAATCGTAAAAAAATACGGTTCGGAGAGAATTATGGTCAATTCAGCGGCTGATTGGGGCATTAGCGACCCGCTGGCGGTGCCAAAAACCGCCGCTTTGATGAAAATAAAGGGCATTTCAGATGCAGACATTAAGCTGGTAACTTACCAAAATGCCATTGATGCTTTTGCTCAAAGTGGACAGATAAATGTGGCTGATTTTGAAACGCCTGTCGTAATTGACCAAAGTTTGAAGTTCAACGGAAACACGGTTTTGCGTGGTGGACAAATTCCGAGAGTTGATAAAAATTCGATTATTATTAGTTAGTCAATTGACGATAGAGAATAGTAAAATTTTTGATTTTAGAAAAAATAGAAACCTTGAACCTAAAAGCTTACTTACAGCTGACCCGCCCAGCCAATATTGTTACCGCAATTGCGGATATTTTGGCAGGCGTTGCCATTGCTACCTTTTCATTTTCGATTGTTGAAATAACCCCAACGAAAGTTATCTTTTTGTGCCTTTCAACGATTGGATTATATGGTGGAGGAATAGTTTTTAATGATATTTTTGATTTGGAATTGGATAAAATCGAGCGTCCAGAAAGAGTTATTCCAAGCGGAAAAGTCAGTAAAAACAATGCAATCATTTTCGGAGTTTTACTTTTAGCGTTGGGCATTTTTGCGGCATTGGTTAGTAGTCCAATAAGTAGTTTAATTGCCTTATCAATAGCCGTTTGTGCCTTATTTTATAATAAATATGGCAAACATCATTCGTTTTTTGGACCAATAAATATGGGTCTTTGCCGAGGTGGAAATTTAATTCTGGGAATAAGCATTATCGAAGCCGCAATTCCACAGTGGTGGTGGATTGGCTTTTTACCAGTTTGCTACATTGCCGCCATCACAATGATTAGCCGAGGCGAGGTACACGGAGGAAATAAAAATACACTTTATTTTGCTGCATTTTTATACGTTTTGGTCAGCACTTTTCAGTTGTTTATCTCTTTTAGTTTAGGAAATCTTTTAATTACATCAGGATTCGTAATTTTGCATATTTATTTGATATTCAGACCTTTAATCAATGCCATTTCAAATCCTGTTGGGTCAAATATTGGCAAAGCAGTGAAAGCAGGAGTGCTTTCGCTCATCGTAATGGATGCCGCTTGGGTGAGTGTTTCTGGCAACATTATTCTTGCTATTGCAGTTTTATGTTTATTACCGATTTCGATGAAACTGGCAAAGATTTTCGCCGTAACTTAGTATCAACAAAATGACAATTCTATAATTTTTTAGCACTAACCCAATATAATGAACCTTATTCAACAAGCCTTTCAAGTTCCATATTCATTTAATATTGTTTTTACGAAAGGGCTTTTTTCATCTGATAATCAAGAGTTTAGTGATTTTCTAACAAATTTTGGCGATACTCGTTTTCAAAAGAAAATTTTGTTTTTGATTGATGCGGGAGTAGCCGAAAATCATCCTACGCTGATAGATTCCATCAAATCTTACTTCAAAAATCACTCAAATATTGCTTTAGCCGATGAAATTTTGGTGATGCCTGGTGGCGAAATCGTCAAAAACGATACGCAATACTTAGACCAAACACTTTTGGCCATCAATAAATACGGCATCGACCGACATTCATTTGTGGCGGCAATCGGTGGCGGTGCATTTTTGGATATGGTTGGCTATGCTTCAACGATTGCTCACCGTGGTGTTAAACATATC